>NZ_JBFUBU010000035.1:0-57720 GCF_056405595.1 Polaromonas sp. P1_G1 | reverse complement strand
GCGAAGCGGAGGGACGCAGCAACCAGGGTCGCCTTTTCTTTTGCTTACTTTTCTTTTGGCGAAGCAAAAGAAAAGTGAGTAGCCGCCGGGCTACCCCCGGCCAGCAAGATCAAGAGAAGGGCACTCCGCCGGAGCAAGAACAATCTCAACCCAAAGTCTTGAACATCACAAAAGCATCCACCAACCCCAACCTCAAATGCCGAAAAGCCCGAGGCAAAGTCGCCACCACCTCAAACCCCAGCCTTTGCCATAAACGGACAGCCCGTTCGTTGGTCGACACCACAAGATTGAACTGCATCGCCAGAAACCCCATGGCCAGCGCCTCGCGCTGCGAGTGTTCGCACATCGCCGACGCGAGGCCCTGCCCCTGGGCTTCGGGCGCGACCACATAACCGCAGTTGCAGACATGCGAACCCAGGCCGGGCTGGTTGGCTTTGATGAAATAGGTGCCTAGCACGGGCCCTTCGCCGTCGCGCACCACATAGGTCGCCCGGGGCGCCTCCATCCATACGGCATGTATCTCGGCTTCGGTGCTGTCCGGCGAAAAAGCGTAGGTGTCGCCGGCCTCGAAGGTGGCGCGCAGCAGCGGCCAGACGGCCGGCCAGTCGGCTTCTTCGCAGCGGCGAATCTGTGTCGGGCTCATGGCTTGGGGGCGTCCACCACTTCGGCGGCCGTGCGGAAGGCTTCGACCGCGGCAGGCAGGCCGCAGTAGATGCTGGCGTGCAGCAGCACCTCCTGGAGTTGCTCCGGCGTCACGCCGTTGTTCAGGGCGCCGCGCACATGGCCCTTGAGTTCATGCTGCTTGCCCAGGGCTGTCAGCATGGCCACGGTGATCAGGCTGCGCGTCTTCAGGTCCAGCCCCGGCCGCTGCCACACGTCGCCCCAGGCATTGCGCGTGATGTAGTGCTGGATGGGCAGGGAAAAGTCGGTCGCCTTGCCAAAGGCATTGGCCACGAAGTCTTCACCCATCACCTGCTTGCGGGTGGCCAGGCCCTTGTCGAAGTCGCTGGAAGATGTCGAGGTCACGTGAGCTCCTTGGAGAATATTCTCAAAGCCCAAGCGTAGTGGAAAACAAAAAAGCCCGCCCAGGCTTTCACCGGGGCGGGCAATGATCAACTTCGTCCGGATCAAACCAGGTCGAAACGGTCCAGGTTCATGACCTTGGTCCAGGCGGCCACAAAGTCGCGTACGAACACCTGCTGCGAATCGCTGGACCCATAGACTTCCGCGATGGCGCGCAACTGGGAGTTCGAGCCGAAGACGAGGTCGGTCACCGTCGCCGTCCACTTGGGTTTGCCCGTGGTCCGGTCGCGCCCCTCGAGCACGCCTTCGGATTCGGCGGACTTTTGCCACTTCGTGCGCATGTCGAGCAGGTTCACGAAGAAGTCGTTGCTCAATGTCCCGGGCCGTTTGGTCAACACACCATGTTGGGCCTGCCCGGCATTGGCATTCAAGGCGCGCATGCCGCCGACCAGCACCGTCATCTCGGGGGCGGTCAGCGTCATCAGGTTGGCGCGGTCAACCAGCTGCTCGGCGGCACGCTGTTCCTGCCCCTTGCGGCTGTAGTTGCGAAAGCCGTCCGCGGTCGGCTCCAGCACGGCGAACGACGCCGCATCGGTTTGCTCCTGCGAAGCATCGGTGCGCCCCGGCGAGAAAGGCACTTTCACGTCGTGGCCGGCCTTCTTGGCGGCCGCCTCGACGGCCGCGCAGCCGCCGAGAACGATCAGGTCGGCCAGCGACACCTTCTTGCCGCCGGACTGCGCGCCATTAAAACCGGCCTGGATGGACTCCAGCACTTTCAGCACTTTCGCCAGCTCCGCCGGCTGGTTGGCTTCCCAGTCCTTTTGCGGAGCGAGGCGGATGCGCGCTCCGTTCGCACCGCCGCGCTTGTCGCTGCCGCGGAAAGTGGCGGCGGACGCCCAGGCCGTCGTGACGAGCTGGGAGACGGACAGTCCGGAGGCGAGGACCATGGCCTTGAGGGCCGCGATGTCCTGCTCATTGACCAGCGGGTGGTCGACTGCGGGAACCGGGTCCTGCCAGATCAATTCTTCCTTCGGCACCAGTGGGCCCAGGTAGCGCGCGGCCGGGCCCATGTCGCGGTGCGTCAGCTTGTACCAGGCGCGGGCGAAGGCATCCGCGAACTCCTGCGGGTTGGCCATGAAACGCCGCGAGATCTTCTCGTAGGCCGGGTCCATGCGCATGGCCATGTCGGCCGTGGTCATCATCGGGGCATGGCGCAGCGCGGGATCATGGGCATCCGGCACGGTGGTCGCGGCGGCCGGGTCCTTGGGTTTCCACTGGTGCGCGCCGGCGGGGCTTTTCGTCAACTCCCACTCATAGCCGAACAGGTTCTCGAAATAGCCGTTGTCCCACTTGGTGGGGTTCTTGGTCCAGGCCCCTTCGATACCGCTGGTGATGGTGTGGACACCGTGGCCGGCGCCGAACTTGTTGATCCAGCCAAAGCCCTGGTCCTCGATGCTGCCGCCCTCGGGCTCGGGGCCGACATGCTCGCCGGGATTGGCAGCGCCATGGGATTTGCCGAAGGTGTGCCCGCCGGCGGTCAGCGCGACGGTCTCCTCGTCGTTCATGGCCATACGAGCGAAGGTCTCGCGGATGTCGCGTGCCGAGCCCAGCGGGTCCGGCTTGCCGTTCGGGCCTTCGGGGTTCACGTAAATCAGGCCCATCTGAACCGCGCCCAGGGGATTTTCGAGTTCGCGGTCGCCGCTGTAGCGCTTGTCGCCCATCCACTCGGATTCAGGTCCCCAGTAGATTTCTTCCGGCTCCCAGACGTCGGGGCGCCCGCCGGCAAAACCGAAGGTCTTCAATCCCATCGATTCCATGGCCACGGTGCCGGCCAGCACCATCAGGTCGGCCCAGGAGATTTTCCGGCCGTACTTCTGCTTGATCGGCCACAACAGGCGCCGCGCCTTGTCGAGGTTTCCGTTGTCGGGCCAGCTGTTCAGCGGCGCGAAGCGCTGCGTGCCGGAACCGGCGCCGCCACGGCCGTCGGCGATGCGGTAAGTGCCGGCGCTGTGCCAGGCCATGCGGATGAAAAACGGGCCGTAATGGCCGTAGTCCGCAGGCCACCAGTCCTGCGAGTCCGTCATCAGCGCATGGAGATCCTTGACGACGGCATGCAGGTCCAGGGTCTTGAACTCCTCGGCGTAGTTGAACGCCAGGCCCATGGGGTCGGACAGCGGGGAGTTCTGGTGAAGGATCTTGAGGTTGAGCTGCTCGGGCCACCAGGCGGCATTGGTTGCGGCGCCAGCCAGTGCGTGTTTGCGGGCGCCGCCCGAGAATGGGCAGGAGGCTTCGCTTTGCGTGTTGTGATCGGCCATGATGGGTTACCTTCTATGAGTAAGTGGCGCCGGATAAGGGCTTTGAGGGCTTGGGCTTGCCAGGCGGTTGGCCTGTGAAGCACAGTCTAGGTTTCGCAGCAAAATAATCAAAGGTAATTAAAAGTATTTATCTCATAGTTTTTATTAATTGCATGCCTGCTGCCGGCTTCCACGCCGCCGAACGTGCCCTCTTGCTTTACGCTTGAAGCCGGGCCACTTATAAATAAAGCCCTTGAAGGAGACCCTGATGACCAGCCCCAAAACCTCCGGTGCGGCACCCCGCTATCCCGCTCCCGAACTGAAAGACCTGCCGCAAGACATCCAGGCCAAGATCCTGGAAGTACAGGAAAAAGCCGGCTTTGTGCCCAATGTCTTCCTGGCGCTGGCGCGCCGTCCCGCCGAATGGCGCGCTTTTTTTGCGTACCACGATGCGCTGATGCTCAAGGAAGAAGGCTCCAACCCCAGCGGCACGCTGACCAAGGGCGAGCGCGAGATGATCGTCACCACCACCAGCGCGGCCAACAACTGCCTGTACTGCGTGGTGGCGCATGGGGCCATCCTGCGGATTTATGAAAAGAAGCCGCTGGTGGCGGACCAGGTGGCCGTCAACTACCGCAAGGCCGACATCACGCCGCGCCAGCGCGCCATGCTGGACTTCGCCATGAAGGTCTGCCTGCAGGCCGACCGGATTGAAGACACCGATTTCGAGGCGCTGTACGGCCACGGCTTTGACGACGAGGATGCCTGGGACATCGCGGCGATCACGGCTTTCTTCGGCCTCTCGAACCGCATGGCGAGCTTCAGCGACATGCAGCCCAACCCCGAGTTCTACCTGATGGGCCGCGTACCCAAACCGCCCAAGCCAGCCTGAGGATTTCATGACTTCGACCGCCATCGCTTCTCCCGTCGCCCCGGCCGCGCCCAACCCCGCAGCGGCCAGCCCCTCCGGCCTGACCGTGCGCAAGCTCGAGGTCGACCTGGGCCAGGGCTTTGACCGCCACTGGTATGGCGGCGACGCCTTCCTGAGCCAGTACCACAATGCCTTGTCGATGAGCTTTCCGGTCGGCGAGCAATCCTTTATCGACTCCGTGCGCGACTGCGCGAAGCTGCTGCCGCAGACGCCCGAGCATGCCCTGCTGCATGAAGCCGCGGCGCAGTTCATAGGCCAGGAGGCCACGCACCGCCACATCCACGCGCTCTACAACGCGCACCTGGAAACGCAGGGCCTGGTCAACCGCTGGCAGCACTGGGCCACGGCGCGCATCGACTATGCGAAGAAAAGAGGCATCGCGCCGCGCCACTTCCTGGCGGTGACCGCTGCCTATGAGCACCTCACGGCGGTGCTGGCCGACTACCTGCTGCGCCACAACGACACGCTGGACAGCGCCGACCCGAGAATGCAAACCCTCTGGCGCTGGCACGCGGCCGAGGAAACCGAGCACCGTGCCGTCGCCTATGACCTTTACCAGGCCGTGCAGGGCAACTACGCCTGGCGCATACGCTGGTACATCTACGCGGTGCTGCTGTTCACCTTCGACTCAGGGCGGCAGACGGTGCTCAACCTGTGGCACGACGGCACGCTGTTCAAGCCCGGAACCTGGTGGAGCGCGGCCAAATTCTTCTGGGGCCGCAAGGGTGCGATGTGGTACACCACGGGCCCACTGCTGGCCTACTTCAGGCGCAACTTCCATCCGGACCAGGAAGCGTCTGCGGAGCCCGGGCTACAGACACGGACCCTGGCCCAGCGCTGGTTGAAAGAACACGCGGAGAGCTTTCGCGTGGTGCGCTGACTGTTTTCCCCCTCTCCCCCTGGGAGAGGGTTGGGGTGAGGGCCAGCGGCGACCAATACCCCAGCGCTCCATGCACAAGCCGCAGCCCTCACCCCCGCCCTCTCCCAGAGGGAGAGGGAGTAAGAAGTTTTTTTGGCGGTTCTACTCGACGATCTTGCGCATCCAATCAGGGAGCGGTCTGGATTTCTGCGCCGGAAAATCCACCCAGATGGTGGTGGCGCCGCCCGCGGCGCAGATCACGCCCGGCGCATCGGTGCGCTCCATCGTCGCCCAGCTTTCAAAGGTGCTGCGGCCCGGATCGCTGACATACATCTTCATCAGCACGTCGCCCGGGTATTCGAGCTGCTTGTAGAAGTTGCAAAAGGCATTGACGATGACCGGACCTTCGCCGCGCGGATCGGGCCTGCAGCCTATCGCATACATCCAGTCTATGCGTATGGTTTCCAGGTAACGGAAGTAGCTGCCGTTGTTGAGGTGGCCCATGGCGTCCATGTCGCCCCAGCGGATCGGGACGACCATCTCATGCACCAGTTTTTTCTTCTCGGGGATTTCAATCTTCATGATGGCCATCGCACCTAGCGGTGCGCCCGTATGGAGGCAAGAATGCCCAGCGTGAACAGCACGCAGGCGGTGAGCTGCACCAGCGTCGGCCAGCGGCCGTCCCAGGCAAAGGAATACAGCAGTGCAAAAATCGTTTCGCTGACGATGAGCTGCCCGCACAGGCTGGCGCTGAGCCGCTGGCTGGCCATGTTCCACAAAATGGTGGCCAGCCAGGTCGAGCCCACGCCCGCGACCACGCACAGCAGCACAAACATCCATCGGTCTTCACGCCCGGCCAGCACGCCGGCGTCCGAGCCCGCCACGCCCCACATCAGCAGCGCACCCAGGCCGGTGGCCACGCCCAACCAGTTGGCCCAGTCGGTGGCGTTGACTTCGGGGTGGCGCTTGAGCCAGGCGGAGTTGAGAATCGCGAAAGCCGTCCAGCAGACCAGCGAGGCCGTCACGAACAGCATGCCGCGCCAGAAATGCGTCGCCGTTCCCTGGCCGGCTTCGTGTGTGGACCCCATCATGAGCGCCAGCCCGGCCAGCGTGAGCGCCAGCCCCGGCAGCAGCGCGGCCCAGCGCAGGCCCTGCGGCTTGCCCAGCAGCATGACCCAGATCGGGATGGTGCCGATGACGAGCGAAGGCACTTCAGTGCCCGCGTCGCGTATCGCCAGCACCAGCAGCAGGTAATAGCCGCTGAAGCCGAGGATGCTCATGACCAGCGCGGCCCATGCCTGCCGCAGCGTGGGCAGGCGGCGGCTGCGCATGCCCGCCAGCATCACCAGCACGGCCAGCACGCCGTAGACTGCAAAGCGCCCGGCTGTCAGGTCGATCGAAGAATAGCCGCCCGAGCCCATTTCGAGCATGCGCGGCGCCACAAACACCAGGCCCCACAGCGCACCCGCCGCGAGCCCGGCCAGAATGCCGGTCAGCATCTATCAGACATCAGGCGGTGTGCGCGGTGGCCACCAGGCGCAGCCCGAGCAAGCCCATGGCGCCGGCGGCCGTGCGGTCCACCACGGCCTTGCTGCGCAGGTAGGCGGCGCGCGGCACCGACGAAGACAGCACCACCGCCACCACGGCATACCAGCCTGTTTCCATCACGAGCACACCGGCCAGCACCAGCAAGGCAGCCGGCAGGGGAAACTGCGCGGGCAGCAGCGCCGCGAACACGCTGCTGTAGACCACCACAATCTTGGGATTGCTCAGTTGCGTCACCAGCCCCTGGCGAAACGATTGCAGCACCGTGCGGCGCGAGGCGCCCTTTTCGTCGCCGCCCATCTCGAGCGGCTGGTGCGCGCCGCGCCAGATCTGGACGGCGATCCACATCAGGTACAGGCCGCCGACAACCTTGAGCGCCATGTAGACGCCAGGCAAAGCCGCCAGCAGCGCCTGCAACCCGGCCAGTGCCAGCATGGCAAACACCAGCGCGCCCAATCCCATGCCCAGCGCGGCGGCCAGCCCGTCGGCGCGCGAACGCGACACCGCGATCCGCGCGACCTGCACAAAGCTGGGGCCGGGGCTGACCACGCCCGCGAGCAAGGCCAGGAAGATCAGGCCTATCGGGCCGAAGTAAGGCACTACGGAATCCATCATGTTGTTCTCTCTCTCCGTGAATTGATTGATGTTGTGAATCGGTTCAGACGCCAAAGCCGTCATCTGCGGCGATTACTGCACCATTCACGAAATGGCTCTCACCACTGGCCAGCATCACCAGCAACGCATCCAGGTCCTGTGGCTTGCCGATGCGCTTGCGCGGCAGCATCTGCACCAGCTTCTTGCCCTGCTCGGTCTCCCAGTGGTGGTGGTTGATCTCGGTGTCAATATAGCCGGGGCAGATCGCATTGACGTTGATGCCGAACTTGCCCCACTCCAGCGCCATGGCTTTGGTCATCTGCACCACGGCGGCCTTGCTCATGCAGTACACGCCGATCTGCGGCAGCACGCGCAGCCCGGCCATGGAGGCGATGTTGATGATGCGCCCGCCGGCATAGTTGCCGGGCCCGGCGCCGCGCGAACGGGCCAGCATGCGCTTGCCGACTTCCTGAGCCACGAAGAAGGCGCCCTTCACATTGGTGTTGAAGACGAAGTCGTAGTCTTCCTCATCCACGTCCTGGATGCGCTGCGTGTTGCTCACGCCCGAATTGTTGACCAGGATGTCGATGGGGCCGACTTCGGTTTCGGCATGGGCCACGCCGGCTTTGATGCTGGCGTGGTCGGTCACGTCGAGCTCGACCACGTGCGCGTCGCCGCCGGCCGCCTCGATCTGCGCGCGCAGGTGGGCTGGGCCTTGAGTTTGTCCAGCCTGCGGCTGGCCAGCACCACCGCCGCGCCGGCGCGGCTCAGTGTTTTGGCGAACTGGGCGCCCAGGCCGCCCGAGGCGCCGGTCACGAGGGCGACACGCCCCGACAGATCAATGCTGTAAGCCATTAGAGGCTCCTCTCTCAATTTAAACCGCACAAAAGAGAACGACCGTTCGCATCGCGGCATTCGCGACATAAAATCCAACGCGAGACCGACAATCCTTCCTGAAAATCATTATCAGCGAGTCCCCGATGAATACCCAAGAAATTCTGGCCCAGTTCGGCCCCCGTGAGGCGATGGAATACGACGTGGTCGTGGTGGGCGGCGGCCCCGGCGGCCTCGCCACCGCGATCCGGCTCAAACAACTCGCGGCCGAAAAAGGCAAGGACATCTCCGTCGTGGTACTCGAAAAGGGATCGGAGCCCGGCGCCCACATCCTCTCGGGCGCGGTGATGGACCCAAAAGCACTGACCGAACTGCTGCCCGACTGGAAAGCCCAGGGCGCACCCTTGAACCAGCCCGTCACCGCTGACGAGGTGCTCTTTCTCAGCGAAAAAAGCGCGATCAAGACACCGGCCTTTTTTGTGCCGGACTGCTTTCACAACGAAGGCAACTACGTCATCAGCCTGGGCAATGTGGTGCGCTGGCTGGCGCAGCAGGCCGAGGCGCTGGGCGTTGAAATCTTCCCAGGCTTCGCGGCGGCCGAAGTGCTCTACAACGACGACGGCTCGGTCAAGGGCGTGGCCACCGGCAACCTCGGCATCGGCAAGGACGGCCAGCCCACCGACAACTTCCAGCTCGGCATGGAACTGCACGGCAAATACACCGTGTTCGCCGAAGGCGCGCGCGGCCACCTGGGCCGCCAGCTGATCAGCCGCTTCAAGCTCGACGCAGGCCGCGACCCGCAAGGCTACGCGCTCGGCGTCAAAGAGCTGTGGGAAATCGACCCGGCCAAACACAAGCCGGGCCTGGTCATCCACACCGCCGGCTGGCCCATGGACAGCCAGACCTACGGCGGCGGCTTCATGTACCACCTCGAGGACAACAAGGTCACGCTGGGCATGGTCACCGGCCTGGACTACAGCAACCCCTACCTGAGCCCGTTCGAAGAAATGCAGCGCTGGAAGACCCACCCCAGCATCAAACAATATCTTGAAGGCGGCAAGCGCATCAGCTACGGCGCGCGCGCCATCACCGCGGGCGGCGCACTGAGCCTGCCCAAGACCGTGTTCCCGGGCGGCGCACTGATCGGCTGCGAAGCCGGCTACCTCAATGCGGCGCGCATCAAAGGCAGCCACGCGGCCATCAAGTCCGGCATGCTGGCCGCCGAAGCCGCCTATGACGCCGTCACCACCGGCCGCCAGCACGACGAGCTGGCCGCCTACCCCGAGGCCTACGCCAAAAGCTGGCTCGCGGCGGAATTGAACCAGTCGCGCAATTTCAAGTCCTGGTTCAAGAAGGGCCTTTACGTCGGCGCCTTCATGACCGGCATCGAGCATTGGCTGCTGCCCAAGCTGGGCTTCAAGTCGCCGCCCTGGACCATCCACAACAGCATTCCCGACTACGCCAAACTCAAGCCGGCGGCCGAGTGCACGCCAATCGTGTATCCCAAGCCCGACAACAAGATCACCTTTGACCGCCTGAGCTCGGTCTTTGTGTCGAACACCAACCACGAAGAACACCAGCCCGCGCACCTGACGCTCAAGGACGCGAGCGTGCCGGTCAGCATCAACCTGGCCAAATACGCCGGCCCGGAAAGCCGCTACTGCCCGGCCGGCGTCTACGAGTTCGTGAAGAACCCCGACAACTCCGACCGCCTGCAGATCAACGCGCAGAACTGCGTGCACTGCAAGACCTGCGACATCAAGGACCCGACGCAGAACATCGTCTGGGTTACGCCTGAAGGCGGCGGCGGGCCCAACTACGCGGGCATGTAAGCCAACTGAAGTGCTTCTATTGAAAAAGCCCTTCTCGACCTGAGAAGGGCTTTTTCTTTTGTCCCGAAGGTCAACGGCGCGGCGCGGCGGCCATCAGGGCCTGTCCCGCCGTCACGAGCGAGTTCGCCGGCCCCTTCTTGCCGAGCAGCGGGCCGTTCATATAAGCGCCGTCGATCAGCAGCACAAGCTGGCCGGCCAGATCGTCAGGCTTGCGCACCCCCATCTTCTTTGCCATCACGGCCAGGCGGCGCAGCAGTTCCGTCTTGTTACGCATGGAAACCGCGCGGGCAGGATGGCTTGGTTCCGGGAACTCGGTCGCCACATTGAGAAAGGGGCAGCCGCGGTACCTGGGCGCGGCGATGTGCTCGGCGATCCAGCGCAGGTGCGCCTGCAGTTCCGCCTCGGCATCGTCGGGCTCCCGCGCCGCGACACTTTCCCAGTCCTCCCAATATTCGGCATCCTCGCGCTCAAGGAATGCCACCACCAGATCGTCCTTGGTCGCGAAGTGCCGGTACAAGCTGGTCTTGGCGACGCCGGAACGCTCGACCACCAGGTCGACGCCGACAGCCCTGACACCCTCGCGGTAGAACAGCGTCGCCGCCGTCTCCAGCACGCGGTCGCGCACGCTCAGCGGGCCGCGTTCATCCACCACCGGAGTGGCCGTCTCGGTACTTTTTTTCATCGAATTTCTCCACACAATTGACACGCTACAGATCTGTACTGTACATTACCCAAAACGCTACAGATCTGTATCGTTTTGGCAAATAACTCAACAAGGGGAATTCGTGATGACATCAAACAAGACAGTGGCCGTCTACGGCGCCTATGGGCATACCGGGAAATTCGTGGTCAAGGAGTTGCGCCGCAGAGGCTGGACGCCCATCCTCTCGGGGCGCGATGCCGGCAAGCTGCAAGCGTTCGGCACGGAATACTCCGATCTGGAACTGCGGCCCGCGTCGGTCGACGACCCCACCTCGCTAGACCGTGCGTTGGCCGGCGCCGCGGCAGTCATCAACTGCGCCGGCCCCTTTGCCAGCACCGCCGCACCGCTGATTGAAGCCGCCATGCGCGCGCGGATTCCCTACCTGGATGTCGCGGCCGAAATAGAAGCCAATATCGACACCTTCAATCTCTTCGCGGATCGCGCACGCGAAGCCGGCATCGTTGTGGTGCACGCGATGGCCTTCTACGGTGGCCTCGGTGACTTGCTGGCAACCGCAGCCATGGGCGACTGGACTTCAGCGGACGAAATTTCCATCGCCTACGGGCTTGACAGCTGGCGGCCAACGCCGGGGACCCTGATCGCCGGCCAAGTATCAAAGCAGCGCCGGGACGGCCGCCGGGTCGTTTTCGCCAACGGAAAAATCGGCTACACCACGGAAGCAGCACCGGCCGCTGAATGGACCTTTGCCGAGCCGCTTGGAAAACAACCGGTCATCGCGGAATTCACCATGGCGGACACGGTGACGATCTCGCGCCACCTCAAGGTGCCCGAGATCCGTTCCTACATGACGGCCACGGCTGTCAAGGACCTGACCGACCCGAACCCACAAGCGCCCGTGGCCGATGACGACAGCGGGCTGTCGACGCAAACCTTTGTGGTGGAAGTGCTCGCGCGCCGCGGCGGCGAGGAACGCCGCGCCATCGCCCACGGACGGGACATCTATGGCTTCACCGCGCCCCTGGTTGTCGAAGCCATGGCACGCGTCATCGGCGGCCAGGTCAAAACCACCGGTGTCCTGACCGCCGGTGAAGCATTCGACGCTCCGGACTTCCTGGCATCGCTGAGCCCCACGCATCTTTCTCTCGAGATGCGATAGCGATAGGTCTGACAGGCCTTCTTCCGGCTCTCTGCCAAACCAGAAGAACCCGGAAGAATCCGGAAGAACCCGCGCGATTTTCCAAAGGCCGCATCCCGCATGCGGCCTTTGCCTTTCAGTCGCGTGCACGCCACAGATACGCGGCACAAGCCTGGAAACCTTTGTGACTTTCTGTCGGCGCGGCAAAACGCGCCCTGCAGCGAGCGCACGGCAAACGCCCCCGTCCGCACGCGGTTTGCGCGCGCCATTCACAAGTGCTTACCGAACGATTCGACACGCTTTAAGGCCTGTGTCCGGGCATCCGACGCAGGCTTGCGGCTTACGCTGACACGCCTTCCCTCATCGCCACAAAGACACTGGAGCTATCCCAGGTACGGGATGTGGCCGCGCCAATTCACCGGCGGCCAGGCCGTATGTGTCAGCGTTTTTTGGCGCATCTACCCGCTGCCCGTCAGCTTCATATCTATTGATCCAATGACAAAAAACATTCCCAGCGTGCTGCTGACCGGCGGCGCAGGTTATATCGGAAGCCACACTTTTGTGGCCCTGGTGGAGGCCGGCTTGCAGCCGGTCATCCTCGATGATTTTTCGAACAGCCACCCGGCCGTGCTGGAGCGGCTGGCGCAATTGACGGGCCGCAGCGTTCCCTGCGAACAAGGCAACGTGCTGGATACCGCCTTTGTGGCCGAGGTGCTGCGGCGCCACCGCTGTGTCGCCGCCGTGCACTTCGCCGGCTTCAAGGCCGTCGGCGAAAGCGTGCAGCAGCCCCTGATGTACTACCGCAACAACGTGAGCGGCCTGCTCAGCCTGCTGGAGGCCATGGCCACCACCGCCGCTTGCCGCTCCGTGGTGTTTTCCTCGAGCGCCACGGTCTACGGAGACCCGGCCAGCGTGCCGATTGATGAAGGTTTCCCCTGCGCGCCCGAGAGCCCCTATGCCGAGAGCAAGCTCATGTGCGAAAACATCCTGGCTTCGCTGCGCGTGTCGGATCCGTCATGGCGCACCGGCGTGCTGCGCTACTTCAACCCGGTGGGCGCGCACCCCAGCGGCCTGATCGGCGAAGACCCGAACGGCATCCCCAACAACCTGATGCCTTTCGTGACCCAGGTGGCCGTGGGCAAGCGGGCTCGCCTGCAGGTCTTCGGCAGCGACTACCCGACGCCCGACGGCACCGGCGTGCGCGACTACCTGCACGTGTCCGACCTGGCCGCCGGCCATGTGGCCGCCGTGCAGGCGCTGCTGGCCAAGGGCGAGAGCTTCACGGTGAACCTGGGAACCGGTGAAGGCACCAGCGTGCTGGGCGTGGTGCGCGCCTTCGAGCGCGCCAGCGGCCAGCCCATCCCGTTTGAATTCGCTCCGCGGCGCGCGGGCGACGTGGCGCAGTATTTTGCCGACGTATCGTTGGCCCGCAGCCTGCTGGGCTGGCGCGCCATGCGCAACATCGACGACATGTGCCGCGATTCCTGGCACTGGCAGCAACGCAACCCCGACGGCTACCGGACCTTGCCCTCCGGCAGCCCCGCCATGCATGCCCCGGCGCCTGTGCGCAATAGCCCGAACGGACCCATCCGCCCAGCGGTCAGCGTGTGATTCGCCACGGCGCAAAACAGGTGCCCCATGCGCACAAAACACATCTGCTTTCACCAGCACAAAACAGGCCATGAGCCGTTCGGACTATTGCCGATTGCTGCACTGCACAAGACACTCATCTCCTGCTTTGACAGAGGAGAAATTCATGCTTAAAGCCCTCATTCCCGCCATGACCGCCGCCGTTCTGGCCACCTGCATGGCTTCAGCATCGGCCTACTCCGATTCTTCCGACCAGCCGCCACCGCAGGCGCTCGCCGCCAAGGCAAGCGCCGCAAAAAACACGCCCATGAAGTTGCAGGCCGACGCTGATACGGTCAAGGTCCGCGCCGTCTACAGCCCGGACATACGCCCACGCCCCAACCCGCCACAGGTCTTCGCGGCGGATGACGAACCGGAGGCCGGCGAGTCCGGCTGGCGTTCCTACGGCATGCTGCTGGCCACCCTGGTGCTGATGGGCGTGATCGCCGTGCGGCGCTTCAAGGAGGGAAGGCATTGAGCGTGAGCGGACTCGGCCGGCCCGGCGTCGCAGCGGTCAAATGGAGCGCGGCGTCCACGGTTGCCCGCTTTGTGCTGCAGTTGATGGCCCAGGTCGTCCTGGCCCGCACGCTGGGCCCGGACATCTTCGGTGTGTTCGCCATCGGTATGGTGGTGCTGACCTTTGCCACCTTTGTGTCCGGCTTCGGTTTCAGCTGGAGCCTGCTGCAGCGCGAAAAACTCAGCGACGAGGACGTGCGCTTTGCCTGGACCTGGCAGCTCATCGTGGGCCTGGCGACAACGCTGGCCGTTTACCTCCTGGCGCCCCTGCTGGCCGCCTATTTCCGCGAGCCGCGCGCGCTGGCCGTCATTGAATGGCTTTCGCTGGCCTGTCTGCTGGGCGCCGCCGCGCAACCGGCCACCTACCTGCTGCAGCGCGACCTCAACTTCCGCGCCGTAGGTCTGGTACAGGTAGGCAGCTACGCGGCGGGTTATATCGCGGTGGGCCTGCCGATGGCGCTGACGGGCCAGGGCGAGGCCTCGCTGGTGGCGGCCTGGCTGGTCCAAGTGGCGGTGCAGTTGGCGGCCAGCTATGCGCTCAAGCCGCACGCGGTACGCCCGCTGTTCTGGTATGCCGATGCGCGCTCGGCCGTGGGCACCGGGCACACGGTGTTCTTCACCAACATCGTCAACTGGGTGCTCAACAACCTGGACCGCGTGCTGATAGGGCGCCTGCTCAATGCGCAGGCCCTGGGCCTCTACAACGTCGCCTACAACCTGGCGACCATGCCCAACACCTTGCTGCTGGGCGCGCTGCAGCCGGCTTTCCTGGCGGCAGGCGCGCGCCTGCAAAACGATTTGCCGCGGCTGGGCCGCGCCTACCTGCAGATGCTGGCCACCATCGTGGTGCTGGGCCTGCCGGCTTTTGTGACCCTGGCGTTTATTTCGCGCGACATCGTGCGCGTGCTCTACGGGCCGGCCTGGAGCGACGCGGCCTGGGTGCTGGGCGCTTTGTTCCTCTGCATGCCGGCCTATGTCATCTGGGGCCTGTCGACGCCGGTGCTGTGGAACACCGGCCGCAAGCGTTATGAGTTCATGCTGCAGCTGCCGCTGGTCGTCGCCGGCGCGCTGGGCTTTTACCTGCTGGCCGGCCAGGGCATCCACGTCGCCGCGGCCGTGGCGGGCGGGCTGCTGGTGCTGCGCGCGGCCGTCATCACCACTGCGGCCTTCCGCGCGCTGGACCTGCGCGCAAGCGCCTTGCTGCCGCACGCCTGGCGCGGCCTGCTGCTGAGCGCGCTCTGCGCCGGCGGCGCGCTGGCTGGGCAGCACGCCGTGGCGACATTCAACATGCCGCTGATTTCGCTGGCCGCCGGCGCGCTCGCGGCCGGTGTGCTGCCGGCGCTGTTGCTGCTGCTGCGGCCGCAAGTGCTGGGCCCGGACGCCTCCGACATGGTGATCCGCTTCCTGCCCGGCGCGGCGAAGTTCCTGCGCCGACCCACGGCCGCTTCCGCCCTGCCCGCGTCCCTGAGCGAACAGCATCCTTAAGGCGGCTCACCGTGGACCAACCCATCGTCATTTCAGTCCTCGTCGCCGGCGCCATCCTGGCGGCACTCACCGCCGCGCTGGGCATGGCGGGCGCGGTCCACGTGACCTCGCGCCGGGCGCAGGGTTATATGCACTTCATCTTCTACGCCATCCTGCTGATGGTGGCCATGGCCAATCTTCTTTCGGGCCGCGACCTCTCCAGCAGCAACATGAAGTTCGACGAAGTGGCGGTGGTGGTGCGCCACCCGCTGGTGTCGCTGATGCAGCCAATGGCCTCGCTGCTGCTGCTCACACTCGCCGGCGAACGCGTGATCACGCACTGGATACGCCGCGACAGGGCCGCACAAGCGCCTTCCGCGCTGCTGGTGGCCTTTCTTCTTTTCTGGCTGGGCACCGTGGCCGCACCGGCCCTGCTGGGGGCGCACCCGCATCTGTCGCACGACTATGTGTACCCGCTGGTGATAGGCTTCGCGGCGGTGCTGGCGACGGCCACCGAACGCGACCTGGCGTTTGGCGCGGCGCGCAACGCCCTGCTGCTCTTCATCGCCGCCGGGCTGCTGCTGGTTCCCTTCAAGCCCAGCCTGGTGCTGGACGCCTCTTACACCCAGGGCCTGCTGCCGGGTGTGCCGCGCCTGGCGGGCCTGGCGCCGCATGCCGTGTCCTTGGGCATGCTGGCGCAACTCGGCCTGCTGTGCCTGCTTGCGCGCCCCTTGCAGCGCGTGTGGCTCAACCGCCTGGCCTGGGCCATGGGCCTGTTCGTGCTGTTCCTCGCGCAATCCAAGACGGCCTGGATTTCCTTCACGCTGTGCTCCGCCTGTATCCTCATCGTTCGCCAGGGCCCCGGCTTCATGCGCCGTGTGGGGGACCCGGTGCGGCCGGAGTTCGGCATCGTCTCGCTGCTGGCGTTTATGGCCGCCGTCGTGGCATTCGCCGCCCTGCTGATGTTCGGCGACATCGACGCGCGCCTGAGCAGCTTCTTCGACAGCGCCCAGGGCGCGCAGCTGGCGTCCATGACGGGGCGCGACCAGATCTGGGCCATCGCGCATGACGAATGGCTGCGCAACCCGGTGTTCGGTTATGGGCCGACCCTGTGGGACGCGACCTTTCGCGAAGCCATAGGCATGCCCAACGCGACCCACGCGCACAACCAGTTCATGGACACGCTGTCGCGCTCGGGCACGGTGGGCGCGGCGGCGCTGGTGCTGTATGCGCTGGTGCTGCTGGTGCTGTCCATCCGCTACGCCCGCGCCAGCGGCGGCCTCACGCTGGCACTGTTCGTGGCGCTGGTGCTGCGCGCCATCAGCGAGGTGCCGCTGCTGCTCTTCGGCTACGGCCCTGAATTGATTGCCCATGTATTGCTGCTGATGACACTGGCCGCCGCCGTGCGCGAAGCCCGCGAGCGCAAACGCCAGCCGACGCAGAGGCCGCCGGTTCCGCGCGCCGCATCGGCTTTTTCCCGAGACCCCAGAGCCCCCCAACCTCCCCTGGCCGCCGCGCGGCTGCACCGATGAAACCATGAAATTTTCCATCGTCATCCCCCTTTACAACAAGGCGCCTTACATCAGCGGCACGCTCGCGTCGGTGCTCGCGCAGACCTTCACCGACTTCGAAGTGATCGTGGTGGACGACGGTTCCACCGACGGCGGCGCGGAGCTCGTGAGCTTCGTCACCGACCCGCGCGTGCGCCTGGTGCGCCAGGCCAACGCCGGCGTCTCGGCGGCACGCAACCACGGCATCGCGCTGGCGCGCGGCGAGTGGGTGGCCTTTCTCGATGCCGACGACTGGCACCACCCCGACTACCTCGCCACGCTGGTGTGGACCCAGGCGCGCTGCCCCCAGGCCGACACCGTGGCCACCGACTACCTTCCGGTGCCCGACACCCAGGACATGTGGCCACCGCGCTGGCCCGCGATGGACAGCAACCCGGACATAGAGGTCGTCACCGACCTGCCGCGGCGCTGGATGGCCTCGCCGACGCTGTGCACCAGTGCCGTCTCGGTGCGGCGCACGCGGCTGCTGGGGATGCAGCCCTGCTTTCCCCCCGGTGAATCGCATGGCGAAGACGTGGACCTGTGGTTCCGCCTCGCGGAGCAGGCGCCTGTGGCGCTGGCCCACACGCCGCTAATGGCCTATCGGCTCGCCGTGGAAGGCGGCCTCAGCAGCGGGCATGCGCCGCTGGCCATGCCGCCTTTTCTCGAGCGCATGGAGCAGCGCGCGCTTTCCGGCGCCATGCCACCCGCGCGGCGCGGTTCAGCACTGTGGCTGGTGGCCCAGTACCAGCTCACGCTGGCGCGGCAGGCGCTGGCCGTCGGCAATCGTCGCGAAGGCTGGGCCTGGCTAATCAAGGCGCACCGCGCGGCCGGCGGAAAGCGCTGGTGGCTCACAGCCGCCATGGCGCTCTTCATGCCGGGCCCGCTGGTCAGGAACTGGCAACGCTGGCGCGTGCGCCGCACCGTACCTGCGGCCAGCCCCGCCGAAGCAGGATGAAAGCATGAACCAAAAATTACCTCGCAAAATGACACCCCTCTGGCATTCGTGCCGGGTCTCCGTGGTCATCAAGGCCCTGAACGAGGAACAACGCATTCGGGCGACCATCGAAAGTGCACTGCGCGCCGTCTCTGCCGTTGGCGGAGAAGTGATCCTGGCCGACTCCTGCTCGACGGACCGCACGGTGGAGCTGGCTTGCACGTATCCCATACGCATCGTCCAGCTGGCTAATCCCAATGAGCGCTGCTGCGGCGTCGGTCCGCAGCTCGGCTACCAGCATTCGCATGGCGACTTCATTTATATCCTCGATGGCGACATGCAAATGCAGGAGGGCTTTCTTGAGAAAGCCCTCGCCTTCCTGGAGGCGCATGAGGATGTTGCAGGCGTGGGCGGACGGGTGGTGGAGCAAAACACCGAGAGCCTCGAGTACATGGCGCGTGGAGAACGGGACTCCCCGCACCTGCGGCCGGGCAAAGTGGACCGGCTCGACGGCGGCGGGCTTTACCGCCGCAGCGCCATCGAGGCGGCAGGCTATCTTTCCGACCGAAACCTTCACAGCTACGAAGAATTTGACCTGGCCATCAGGCTGCGTGCCCTCGGCTGGCGCCTCTGGCGCTTGCCGGTGGATGCAGTCAATCACTTCGGGCACGACGCACCACCCTATCGCCTTTTGATGCGGCGCTGGCGCACTCGCTATATCTGCGGACTGGGTGAACTTGTCCGCGCGGCAGCAGGCAAGCCGCGCCTGCATCTGGCTTTGGAGGGATTGCGGGAATTGCGCCTGTACCTGGCAGTGCTCGGCTGGTGGGCGGTCATGGCGAGCCTGGTGTTCTGGCCGGTTTCCGCATCCCTGCGCCTGGCGTTCTTCTGCATCATCGCCACGGCGCCGGTGTTGCTGATGACCTGGCGAAAACGGTCCGCAACCAAGGCACTTTATTCAGTGGTTTCCTGGTGCTTCAATGCCGCAGGCTTCATACGCGGCCTGCTTCGCCGGCAGCGGCCGGCCCGCGAGGCCATCGCAAGCCGGATTGTCAAGGACTCGGCAATGACGCATCACCCTGCAATCCAGGGGGCTGCCCATTGAAAGGCGAGACCCAGCAATTTACCGGCGTGCAGGTGCTGCGCTTCGCCGCGGCCATGCTGGTCGTGGTGATGCACATCACCCAGGCCATCTCCATGCACATCAGCGGGACCGGGCCCAGCCACTACTGGGGAGCGGGCTCCGCGGGGGTGGACATCTTTTTTGTGATCAGCGGTTTTGTCATGGCCATGTCGACCGCCTCGCTGCCGGCGGACGGGCCGGCGCGCATGGACGCGGCCTGGGTCTTCATGCGCCGCCGCCTGGTCAGGATCGCGCCGCTCTACTGGTTCTACACCCTGCTCAAGGTGGCCCTGCTGCTGGCCATGCCGGCGCTGGCCGCGCGCTCCTCGGTGGAGCCCGGCCACCTCGCGGCCTCGCTGCTCTTCATCCCCAGCATGAGCCCCTGGGGCCTGGTGCAGCCCACGCTGCCTGTCGGCTGGACCCTGAATTTTGAAATGCTGTTTTATGCGGTGTTCGCCGTAGCCATCGCACTGGGCGCGCCGCGCATCCGGTTTTGTCTGGCGGCCTTTGTGCTGATCTTCGCGGCGGGGCGATTGCTGCCGGAGTCGGTCGCACTGAACTTCTACGCCCAGACCATCGTGTTCGAGTTCATCCTGGGCGTCTGCATCGCCCATGCCTTTTTGCATTTCCGCCGCCCCGGGCCGCTGGCGGGCCTGGTGGCGATGGCGGCCGGCGCGCTGTACATGTTCGCGCCCGACTGGGGGCACTCCGCCGACCGCTTCGCCACCTGGGGCTGCGGCGCCGCGCTCATCGTGCTGGGGGCCGTCTGGATGGAACCCTGGACCGTGCGCGCGCCGCTGGCTTCGCGCCTGTCTTTCCTGGGCGACGCCTCGTATTCGATCTACCTGTCGCACACCTTTGTGGTGCCGGCCGGCGTGCAGGCGCTCAAGCGCCTGGGCGTTCAGGACAGCCTGGCCATCATGCTGGCCGTCGGCCTGGCGGTGGCCGTGGCGGGCTGCCTCTCCTATGTGTGGATGGAGCGGCCCATGACCGCCTTCTTCAAGCGCGCCCTGTTCGGCGCGCCCAAGCTCTCTTACCAACATCCCGGAAAGTAATCCCCCGATGCGAACCGAATCGCTGCCACGTACCGCCATCCGCGAACGCGAAGGCCGCTACATCTACATCGCCTGCCCCTGGACGCCGCTGGGCGGCGGCATGTTCAAGGTGGCGGATTACCTGATCCAGGCCCAGGCCTCTTCGGCCAGCCTCGCCTCGGCAGAAGCCGCCGAACTCAGGCCGCTCGACACGCGCGGCGGCGCCAACGCCCTGTATTCCTTCTGGGTGCTCGCCACCGCGCTGGCCCGCATCGCCCGCGGCAGGCTCAGCGGCCGGCTGGCCGGCGTGCACGTGAACAWGGCGGAGCGGCTGAGCCTGTTCCGCAAGGGCGCCGTCATCGCCGCCTGCCGCGCCCTGGGTGTTCCGGTGGTGCTGCACCTGCATGCCGCGCAGCTGCACCATTTTTACCAGTCGCTGCCGCGCCCGCTGCAGGCGCTGACGCGCTGGGTGTTCTCGCTGCCGGCCAGTGTCGTGGTGCTGGGCTCGGCCGCGCGGCGCTTTGTCATCGAGGAGCTGGGCGTGGCGCCCGAGCGCGTGGACATCGTCATCAACGGCGTGCCCGAGCCCACCCACGCGCGCCGCGTCGCCGGCGATTCCGCCATGCAGCGCCTGCTGTTCGTGGGCAACCTGTCGGAGCGCAAGGGCGTGACCGACCTGCTGCAGGCGCTGGCCCTGCCCGGCCTTGACACGGCCCGCCTGGAAGTGACCCTGGCCGGCGGCGGCGACGTCGAGGCTTATGAAGCCAAAGCCCGGCAGCTGCGCATAGACAGCTTCGTGCGTTTTGCCGGATGGTCGGACCAACAGCAGGTGGCCCGGTTGATGGCGCGCGCCGACGTGCTGGTCCTGCCCTCTTACGATGAAGGCCTGCCGCTGGTGATCCTGGAGGCGCTGGCCAACGGTGTCGCGGTGGTGTGCAGCCCCGTCGGGGAGATACCGACGGTGCTCAGCGACGGCGTCAGTGCCCGCTTTGTGCAGCCCGGCGACGTGGCCGGCATCGCGGCCAGCCTGCGCCGCGTGCTGCAGGATGCCGAACTACGCGCCGCGCTGGAACGCAACGGCCGGGCGCTGTACGAGCAAACCTTTTCCATCGCCCATTTTTTCTCCAGCGTGGCCCATATCCACCAGCGCGATTTCGGCGTGGCCGGACGGCTGCTGCGCCCGGCCGCGGCTTCACAGGAAGGCGCGGCATGATCCGCGACGCCAGCACCATCCCCAACGGCAGCCGCCTGGAGGCGGACGTCTGCGTGGTCGGCAGCGGCCCGGCGGGCATCGCGCTGGCGCTGGCGCTCAGCGACCAGGGGCACGCCGTGCTGCTGCTCGAGTCGGGCCAGCTGCAGGCGCATGCCCCCACGCRAGACTTGTACGAAGGCGAGGTCGCCGACGAACAGCTGCACAGCCCGCCCGGCAAATACCGGCAGCGGCGGCTGGGCGGATCCTCCGCGATCTGGGGGGGGCGCTGCATGCCTTTCGACCCCATCGACTTTGAAACCCGCGCCCATATTCCGCACAGCGGCTGGCCGCTGTCTTACGGCGACTTGCTGCCCTGGTACCCGCGCGCCAACGCCCTGGCCGAGGCCGGGCGTTTTCTGTATGACGCGCAGGAGGCCCTGGAGCCGGGAACCGGGCCCCTAATCGCCGGTTTCGACAGTCCGCGCGTGCTCAGCAACGGGCTCGAACGCTTTTCCTGCCCCACGCATTTCGGCAGCCGCTATGCCAAGCGGCTGGCGCTGGCGCCCACGCTCGAGGTGCTGACGGGCGCCAACTGCACCGCGCTGCGGCTGCAGGCCGACGGCCAGGCACTGCGTGAACTCGAAGTGCGCACGCTGGCCGGCACGCAATTTACCGTCGCCGCGCGCAACACGGTGCTGGCCGCGGGCGGGCTTGAGACCGCGCGGCTGCTGCTGGCCTCGCGTGACGTGGCGCCGCAGGGTGTGGGCAATGCGCACGACGTGGTCGGCCGCTATTACATGTGCCACATCGCCGGCAACGTCGGCATGCTGACGGTGCACGGACCGACGCGCGACGTGCGGCACGGCTATGAGGTCTCGCCAGAAGGCGTGTATTGCCGGCGCCGCCTCTCGGTCGCGGCCAGCGAACAGCAGCGCCTGGGCCTGGCCAACGCGGTGGCGCGCCTGCACTTCCCGCGCATCACAGACCCGGCGCACCGCAGTGGTGTGCTGTCGGGCCTGTTCCTGGCGCGCAAGATGATCAGCTACGAATACAGCAAGCGCCTGAAGGACGGTGCGCCGCCGACTCCCGGTATCTATGCGCGTCATTTGCTGAATGTCGTCGCCGACCCGCTGGACACGACGGCCTTCCTGGCGCACTGGCTGGCAAAGCGCACCCTGGCGGAGCGCAAATTTCCCTCGGTGATCCTGCGCAACCGCAGCAACCGCTTCAGCCTGGAAGTGCACGGCGAGCAGATCCCCCAGGCCCACAGCCGGGTCACGCTGGCCGGCGGCGTCGATGCGCTGGGCATGCCCCGCCTCAAGGTCGACTGGCGCTACAGCCGCGCCGACATCGATTCCGTGGGCGCGACCCTGGACGTGATGGCCCAGGAATTCGAGCGCAGCGGCAAGGCCCGCTTCGACTACAACCGCCACACGCTGGAAGAAGACCTGATGCGCTTCGGCGCCTACGGCGGCCACCACATCGGCACGGCGCGCATGGGCACGGACCCGCGCAGCAGCGTGGTCGACGCCGATTGCCGCGTGCATTCGGTGCGCAACCTGTTTGTCGCCGGCAGCGCGGTCTTCCCGACCTCCAGCCAGGCCAACCCGACGCTGACGCTGGTCGCGCTGTCGCTGCGGCTGGGCGACTTCCTGTCGCGACAGTTGCGCGCCGAACGCTCGCCGCTGCAGATGAAGGAGGCCGCATGAAAGTCCTGGTACTGGGCGCCTCCGGCCACATAGGCGCGCGCCTGCTCGAGATGCTGCACGCCACGCCCTGGGCGGTGGCCACGGGTGCGTCCCGGCACATGAAAAACACCGCGAGCTGGCTGGAACTCGACAGCCGCGACCCGCGCGAACTGGCATCGGCGCTGAAAGGTTTTGATGCCGTCGTCAACTGCGTGGCGGGCGACGCAGCCTCGATCGCCGGCGGCGCGCGCGCGTTAGCGCAGGCCGCGCTGCAAGCCGACTGCCGGCGCATCGTGCACCTGAGCACCATGTCGGTCTACGGTCCCGCCGAAGGCAATGTGCGTGAGGACGCGCCGCTGGATCCGGGCCTGGGCTGGTACGGTCGGGCCAAATGCGAAGCGGAGGCCGCCATGCGCGACTTCGTGCAGCACGGCGGCGAGGCGGTGCTGCTGCGGCCCGGCTGCGTCTTCGGCCCCGGCAGCCAATTGTGGGTAGGACGCATAGGCCGCTGGCTGCAGGCCGGCCGCCTGGGCGACCTGGGTATCGAGGGCGACGGCTGGGCCAACCTGGTCCACGTCGACGACGTCTGCCAGGCCTTGTTGCTGGCGCTGCAGCTGCCGGTGGCGCCGGGCGAGATGCCGGTGTTCAACCTGGCAACGCCCGACAGCCCGCGCTGGAACGAGTATTTTGTGGACCTGGCCCTGGAGATCAAGGCAACGCCCGTGCGCCGCCTGGGCCGGCGCCGGCTCCAGCTTGACGCCTGGCTCTGCGGCCCTCCGCTCAAGGCGGCCGAGCTGGCCCTGAGGCGGCTGGGCAGCCACGGCCTGAAACTGCCCGACGCCCTGCCGCCGGGCCTGCTGGGCCTGTGGTCGCAGCACATACACCTAGACACGCAGGCGGCCACCCGGCAGCTGGGCGTGCAATGGACACCCTATGCCGACGGCCTGCGCGACTCCGCCTTGTGGTTCTGCGCCCCCGCCGCCAGCCATGCCACCCTGGACAACATGATATGCACGCCCTGAAAGCCGACACCTACCGAAAGTCCGGGCAAACCGACGCCCAGTCCACCTTCAAGGCCGCGCTGCTGGATCCGGCGTTTCGCGTGCTCGCCTGCCTGCGCTTGTGCCAGGCCGCGCAGCAACTGCCGCCCAGCTGGCGCCTGCTGGCTGTGCTGCCCGCGCGGCTGCTCTACCGCCTGGTGAGCCAGCTGGCCGGCATCGAGATTCCCTGGCGCACCGACATCGCCCCTGGGCTGGCGCTCACGCACGGGCGCGGCATCGTCGTCAACGCCGGCGCGCGCATAGGCCGCAACGTCACGCTGTTCCACGGCGTCACGCTGGGCCAGCGCGACCATATTGACGCGCAGGGCCGCAGGCACACCCTGTACCCGGTGATTGAGGACGAAGTCTGGATAGGGCCGCACGCCATCATCGTGGGCGGCGTCACCGTGGGCAAAGGCAGCCGCGTTGCCGGCGGCGCCTATGTGTTCGAAGACGTGCCGCCCTATTCAGTGGTGCTGGGAAATCCAGGACAGATCGTCAGGCGCGACTGCACGCCCGACGTGGACAACCGGTACGAAGAGGAAGACATTCCCGTGGCCCAGGCCGCCCATTCAACCGCAGCGGGCGACGCCCACCATATCAACGCCGGTTAAGCGATGCCAGCCGCAGCGCCCGCGTAAGGAACACGGGGTTGCCGACCACGTAGCGCTGGAACAGCCGGCGCGGCTCGAGCGCGAGGCGGAACACCCATTCCAGTCCGGCCCGGCGCATCCACATCGGCGCGCGCGGTGTCTTGCCGCCCAGGAAATCGATGATGGCGCCGCCGCAGACGATCAGGCAGGGAAAGCCCAGTACGCTACGCAGCTGGGCCGCGACCTCTTCCTGCCGCGGCATGCCCATGCCGAGCACGATCAGCGCCGGACGGTGCTCTGCCGCCAGCAGGGCGTAGGCATGCACGTCGAGAAAACCGTGGGCCTGTATGACTTCGCTGTGCGGGGCAAGCTCCTCACGCACGCGCTGCCGGGCTTTGTCGAGGTAAGGCTCGCGCGTGCCGAACAGCGCGATGCCGCGGCCGTCGAAGGCGCGTATCAGCTGCGGAATCAGGTCGGTCCCGTTGAGGTTGAGGCCGGGCTCCATGCGCAGCAGTTTGAACAAGGTGGCCATGCCGGAGCCGTCCCTGAGCACCCTGTCGGCCGACTGCATCGCGTCAAAAAAAGGCGCCGACACCGCCATGGAATTCATCGCGTGCGCGTTGGCGAATGCCAGTACCAAGGGCGCGCGGGGCTGGCTCAACTCGGCCAGCAAGGCCTGTCCCTGGGCTGGGTTTTGCACACGCTCGATTTTGGCCAGCAGCAGCGACCAGCGCCCGCGCCAGTCGGACGGGCTTTCGGCGTAGGGATTCAGCATGGACGTTTCCGCCGACGGGACCGGGGCATGAGAAAATTGGGCCCATGGCCAAAGCACTTTCCCTTGAAAATCTCCAGCGTACCGTTCGCATCCTCGCGGCGCTGACGGTCGCCATGAGCGCCGCGGTGCTGTACGTGGGCGGCGCCCAGCCGGTGGCCGTGGGACTCTTTCCCGCGCCCTGGGACAAGCTGGCCCACCTGCTGACCTTTGCCGTGGTCGGCATGGCCGCCGGCCTGGCCTGCGGCATGCGCGGCTGGCGCATGGCGCTGTGCTGCCTCGCGGGTGCCCTCCTTGTCGGTGGCATGGACGAGTTGCACCAGGCCTTCCTGCCGGGCCGCACCGCGAGCTGGGCCGACCTGGCCGCAGACGCGGCCGGCGGCCTGCTGGGCGCGACGCTGCTGGCTGCGGCGGACCGCTTCTCGGGCGGACGCCTCCTGCATCGCCTCACGCATCGTTAAGCACCGAACCCACCATTGCCACGCCGAACTCGCGCAGGCTGTGCGTGAAGCGCGTCATCTGCGGCACCGAGCTGGTGTTCTGCCGCGCCACCACCAGCGCGGCGCCCGCGCGCACCGCCACCGTGTGGGCGTCGGCGCACTCGCTGGCGGGCGGCGTGTCGATGATGATGATGTCGAAGTCCTGGCCCAGTGATTGCAGCAGCCGGGAAAACTCCTGCCGGCCCAGCAATTCCTGCGGATTCGGCGGAATGACGCCGGCCGGCAGCACCGACAGGTCCTGCAGCGCCGCGACACTGACCACGGCCTCCAGCCCGGCGCGGCCGGCCAGCATGTCCGACAGGCCCGCACCCTTGCCGAGGTTGAACAGCAGGTGCTGGCGCGGCGCCCGCATGTCGGCGTCGATCAGCAGGGTGCGCAGGCCCAGCTGCGAAAACACGATGGCCAGGTTGGCCGAGATATAGCTGCGCCCTTCCCGTGAGCCGGCGCTGACGATGGCCAGGCCGCGGCGGTCCGGCCCGGTGTCGAACCAGCGCAGCATCAGCTGGCTGCGCAGCGCGCGCAGTTGCTCAACAGGCTGGCTGTTCGGGTGGTGGGCCGCCACCAGTTCTCGGCTCAAATTGCTTTCGCGAGCCAGGTAGGGATAGTCGAACTGCACCGACAGCGCATAGCGCACGTCGTCGTCGGTCAGCAGCCCCAGCGCCTTGCCTGAATCGCCGAAGCGGGCGCCGCGGTCCTTCTGGAAATGCACGATGCGCTCGGCATCGAGCGGCGAGAGCCGCCCGGCATCGACCAGGATGGCGCCTATCGAGCGAGCCGAACCGGTGGCCGGCTTGCTGGGCACCGTCAGGGGAACGGGGCGCGCCACCGTTGCGTTGTTGTTTCGGTTCATGTCTATCCTCCCATACCGAGCGCCAGCCGGCGCGGACCACTGAGCCGGGTGTTGCCCGTGCTCGAAGAAATGCTGGCCAGCACCGGCAGGTCCAGCATCTGGACCAGGTCCTCGGCGGAGCGCACGCGGCGGTTGGCGAGCTCCAGCAGCAAGGCGCAGGCGATGCCCAATAGCGTCCCGCCGAACGCGGCAACCAGCAGGTTGACCAGCAACCTCGGGCTGGACGGCAAGATGGGCGGCGTCGCCACATTGAGGCGCACCACATTGGTCTGGTTGGTCAGGCTCTGCAGGCGCGTCTGCGAAGCGCTCTGGCTCACGGTTTCGTAGGCGCGCTGGGCCGACTCGACGTCGCGGCGGTAGACGTTGAGTTCGTCGCGCTGCTTGTTGATGGCCAGCACGCGGGCCTTCTGCGCGCCGACGGCGCCCTGGAGTTCGCGTTCGCGGTCCTTGCCGACGCGGTAGGTGGTTTCGATGGAGGCATTGATGCGCCCGGTTTCGCTGGCCAGCCGGCTCTTGAGGGCGGCCAGTTCGGATTCGGCGCGCTGGCGCTCGGGATGGTTCTCTCCGAGGCGCACGCCGATCTCCTGCACCTTGGCCTCCTGCCGCGCCACGTCGGCTTTCAGGCCGTTGATCAGCGGGCTTTGCATCACCTCGGCGATGGTGTCGCCGCGCGAGCCGCGCTTGCTCTGGCTGTCGGTGGTGTCGCCCTGCACCGTGGTGAGCTGCGAGGACAGTTCCGCCAGCTTGGTGGTTTCATAGTCGACACGCTCGTCGCTGCTGACGATGCCGGCCTTTTGCTGATATTCGGACAGGCGGGCCTGGGCTTCCTCGAGCTTGGCGCGCGAGGCCTTGGTCTGCTCGTCAAACCATTCCGCGTAGATGCGGGCAGGTTCGGTCTTCAGCGCCAGGTTGATGTCGAGGTAGGCCTGGGCAAAGGCGTTGGCGACGTTGGCGGCCTCTTCAGGCTCGCTGCCCTTATAGGTGATGTTGATCACATTGCTTTCGCGCGCGGGCCGCACGTCCAGGCGCTTCTGCAGCGAATCCGCGATCCAGCCTTCGAGCGTGCCCCGGCCTTCCGTGGCTTCCAGCCAGCGCTCCTTGGTGCGCGGGTTTTCGTCGAGCTTGAGCGCCTTCACGACGCGCTGGGCCACGCGGTCGCCGCCGATGATGTCGACCTGCGTGGCCATGTAGCTGGGCGCCACCAGGCCCTGTATGGGCGCGCTGCCGGCCCCGGCCACCGGGTCGGGAGAGCGCACGTCGACGAGCACGGCGGTCTGCGCCGTGTATTTTTTCGGCAGCACCAGGCTGACCGCCAAAGCCGCCGAGATGGCCAGCAGAATCACCAGCAGGGCCACGCCGTAGCGGGCCCGCAGGATCAGTAAGAATTGATGGAGTGTCATGGCTTTCCAGTCATGGCTGTTTAGAAAAGGCTTTCACGGACGTAGATCACGTCCTCGGGGCGTACCGGGTCGTTCAGGTTTGGTGTGGTTTCCACGACCTTGCCCGAGGCGTCGCGGCGATGCAGCTTCAGGCGATTCTGGCTGCCGCGCACCGTGGGGCCGCCGCCCTGGGCCAGCGCCTGCATCACCGTCATGCCGCGCTCGATGCGGTAGGGGCCGGGGCGCTGCGCCTCGCCATAGATGTAGAACATGGGCGCCTTGTTGACGTACAGCGTATCGCCGCCGGCCAGCACGATGTCCTCATCCGATTTTTGATTGAGGAACAGCGCCGGGATGTCTATCACCTTGCGAAACGGCTTGCCCTCGCGCTGGCCGGTAACGATCAGCACGTCGTCGCCGGTGGGGGTGGTGCCGCCGGCCGCGGCCAGCATGTCGCTGACACGGGTGTTGAAGGTCTCCAGCGGGAAGCGGCCGGGCCGGCTTACCTGCCCCAGCACCGCCACCTGGTTGCCGCGCACCTGGCGCAGCACGATGTTGACCTGCGGCACCTTGACGAAGCCGCCGCTGCGCAGCGCGTCGCCGATCTTCTTCTCGGCCTCGGCGATGGTCAGCCCGCCGAGCTGCACACTGCCCACCAGCGGGTAGCTGATCACGCCGCTTTCGGACACGCGCGCATCGATGGAAAGATCCGGGCTCTGGTAGACCTGCACGCCGATGGCGTCGCCGGCGCCCAGCCGGTAGTCCTGGCTGTTGGGCAAGGTGGGCGTAGCCGCCACCGACGACGGCGCCACAGGTGTCGTTGTCGCCGCGGCCTGCACGGCAGGAGGCGCCGCGGGCGGCGGCGGTGCCGCCGGGGCGGTTTGCGCCCACAGCGGCGCGGCCAGCGCGCACAACAGCGGGGCCAGAAGGTATCGGGTCAGGGGTTTGAGCATCAGCGGGTTCATCTTGTGGCCTCTCGGGAAAGCGTGGATTCAGGAAAATTCAAAAGCAGGAAGGGCCGGCCAGGGGAGGCTCTCATCAAAAACTTGCGTCGGCTGACAGACCGAAGGAATTGCTCTTGTAGTCAAAACCCGGTTCATTCGATTTGCGCCTGTCGCTCTGCATCGACGCGGTCAGCTTGAGCGCGCGCATCGCCTGCCATTCCAGCGCCAGCGACAGCAGGTTGGTGGTATCGCGGCGATTGGTCGCCGCAAAGCCCGGCAGCGGACCCTTGAAGTCGCGCGCGCCGTGGTCGTAGCGCAGGCGCACCGCGGTTTTTTCGGTGGGCTTCCAGGTCGGGGCGATGAAGAAGCGGTAGCCCTCGTAGTAGCTGGCGGTGGTGGTCTGGTAGCTGGCCAGTTCGCGTACCAGGCCGCCGGCCAAGGTGGTTTTGGGCGTGATGAACCAGGCCGCGTCGAGCTGGCCGGTCACGCCCGAAAAGTCGCGCGCGCCCAGGCCGTCGTGGTTGCGGTCCAGGTGCGCGACCTTGGCCCGCAACGTGGTCTTGGCGCTGGGCGCCCAGTCAAAACGGAACTCATGCTCACGGTCGGTGAAATCGCCGCCAACCCCCGGCGCCAGGAAGCGGCCCGGGTATTCGCCCTTGCCCTCCCTGAAGCGGTAGGCCATGGAAGTACCGGATGGATAAACATAACGCACGCCGGCCTCGGCGCCGTGGATTTTGGTGTCGCCCTCGAAAGTGTTGGGCTGGCTGTTGGTACTGGTGCGCTCGAACAGCCCGCCCACCACGCGCCATGCGCCGTCGAGCTCATATTCCGCGTCAAAAATAGTCGAGCGATTGGTCCGGCGGTTGATCTGCCCGGCGCCCTGCACGTCGGCGTAGGTGTCGACGTACTCGCGGCTGTCGCTCGTCAGGTTGCCGTGCAGGGCCGGCGTGAAACTCCAGCGCCAGGCGGCCGCGTAGTTCACCGCCGTGAAATCCAGGTAGGAAAAGCGGCTGTAGTGATGGTCTTCGATATTGGCGTCGAACTCGAAACGCTGCAACCCGAAGGGCTTGTTGATCTTGAAGCCCGCCGTCGTCACCGATACGTTGTCGTCGCGCTCCGGCCTTCCGAGCAGCGCCTGCGTGTTGGCGGAATCGGACAGGCGGAACACATTGCTGTCGTGCGTGATGCTTTGCCCCAGCCGGAACTGCAGCGTGTCCAGTTCGTCGGCCTGCCCGGCGAGCGGGAACAGGCCCAGCAGCAGGAAGGGAATCGGAAGGAGTTTGCGATGGGGACTCAAGGAAAGGGGGCCCTCCGCGCCGGAAGCGGCAAGACTGGGAATCGTGGGGTGCCCGCGATCGCCGCATGGAGTGGGAGCCGCGGGGGGACGAGATGAAGATAGCGGATTCATGATGGGGAGGCGATAGTCCTTTTGTCCTAATGGGTTGGCAAGGCCACGCCTTTTTTCCTTTCTTTTTTTGGTTATTCCGGTTTCAACAAACTTCAACGAACTCAACAAACTTCGGCGAACCCGAATCTCTCAACACTGAATCTCAATAAGCCGCGCCATCCTTGAAGACCAGGCGAATGGTTTTCAGGATGATGAAAAAATCGAGCTGCAGCGACCAGTTGCGCAGGTAGTCCAGGTCGCAGTCGATCCGCGACTGCATCTTGTCCAGCGTGTCGGTCTCGCCGCGCTGGCCGTTGACCTGGGCCCAGCCCGTGATGCCGGGCCTGACCTTGTGGCGCACCATGTAGCCCTTGATGAGCGAGCGGTACATCTCGTTGTGCGCCACGGCGTGCGGGCGCGGGCCGACGATGCTCATGCGTCCCTGCAGCACATTGATGAACTGCGGCAACTCGTCGAGCGAGGTCTTGCGCAGGATGGCGCCGAGGCGGGTGACCCGCATGTCGTTTTTGCTGGCCTGGCGTATCGCGGCGCCGTCCTCGGTGACGGCCATGGAGCGGAATTTGTAGACCAGGATCTGCTCGCCGTCCAGGCCGTAGCGGCGCTGCTTGAAGATGACCGGGCCCGGCGAGTCCAGCTTCACCAGCAGGGCGATGACCCCCATGATGGGAAAGATCAGCAGCAGGATCAGCAGCGACAGCACGATGTCGCTGGCCCGCTTGAGGAAGCCGTTGACACCGCGGAACGGCGTGTCGCACACCGAGATCACCGTGACGCCGCACACCGTGTCGCTGCGGCCCTGAATCAGGTCGGTGATGAACATGTCCGGCACGAAGTAGATCGAGGCGGTGGTGTCCTTGAGGCCGTCGAGCACCTGCAGGATGCGCGGCCGCGAAGCCATGGGCAGCGACAGGTAGATGAACTGGATGCGGTGCTGCTTGACGTAGGCCGGCAGGTCGTCGATCTTTCCGACCAGCCGGTGTTCGTCCTGGGCTTCCCGGCGCTCCTCGCCGCGGTCGTCGAAAAAGCCCTTCAGTTCAATGCCCGAGTAGGCCGAGCCGGCGATGTGCCTGGCCAGCGAAACACCCTGCTCGTTCATGCCGACGATCACCGCGCCGCGCGCCGGCCCTTGCAGCTTCAGCAGCTGCGGCGCCGCGGCCCTGAGCGCCAGGTGCGCGCCGGCCTGGGCCACGGGCGCGACCCACAGCCAGTGCATCAGCACGGTCATGGAAAATTTGTGGAAGTACTCCGTCACATAGCCGGTCAGCAGCAGCAGGCCGGCGATCCATATCCAGTGAAAGGCGATGGTCGAGAACACCTTCCACACCGGCAGGCGCAACTGGGAGCTGCCCGGAAACGTCAGCGAGAACACGATCACGGACAGGATCAGGTAGGCGGGCCGCACCGAGCCCTCAAAATAAAACGCCAGCGCCCACAGCGAGAACACCAGCACCAGCGGGTCCAGCCCGGCTTCGACGGCGGTGAACAGGTGGCTGCGCCCCAGGCCCATGGAGCGGGGCTCGCGCTGGTTGAGCCAGGCGGACGCGGATTGGAGCTGGTTGGCTTCAGCCATAGATACTGACCCTCGTCACTTTGGAAACCGCCTGCGCGCGGTTAAAGACATTGAGCTTCTGGAAGATGCGCTGCATGTGGTTCTTCACGGTGAAGCCGCTGATGTTCAGGATGGCGCCTATCTCGGAATTGGTTTTCCCCATGGCCACCCAGGCCATGATCTGCGTCTCGCGCTCGCTGAGGCCGCAGGCGTCCTCGGCTACGCCCCGCGCAGCCGGCGCAGGGCGGCGCTGCTGCGGCAGGGGCGCTAGCTGGCGCAGCACGGCGTCCATGCTGGGCATCAGCATGCGCATGGCCGTGCGTGCCGGTTCCATGGGAATTTGCTGGGCGCACATCAAGACATAAAGGCAGTCCTGTTGCGCCCGCTCATCCTGCAACCCATGAATCAGCACCGAGCGCATGCCGCGCAGGCTGTCGCTGAAAGAGCCCGGCAGGCTCGCCTGGCCCAGCAGGTATTCGAATTCACGGAAGTCCAGGCTGCAGGGCTGGCGACCGGCGGCCAGCCAACGTTCGTGGAACTTTCCCAGAAGAAAAGGTAGGCCGTCCGTGCCCGGGGCATAGGAGCGCGCGCCCGGCAAGCTGGACACCACGTCGTGCTGCACAGCGCCCTCCTGGAAATTCCCCCAGCCCGCCAGCAGGATGTCGTGGGGAAGGCACTGCTGCATGTCGCCCTGCAGCCAGGCCAGCAGTTCGGCATGCCGCGTGATGGCCGCGCTTTGCTCGACCAGCGCCGCATAACGCGCGGAATCTTCGCTTGAAAGCGGAGTCTGAAAATTCATATCTGGAGGTCACTTCCTGTATTTGTTCCACGAGCTCGCCTGTGTAAGGGGGCGCTACTGAACGGCTGATTGAGGATCGAACAAATCGCCGGGAGGCACCATGCGCCAAGCGAGACAGTTGATGTAGGAGACGAGCCCAGTTTAGGGTTTTCCCGATTGATTCATTTGACGAAAAGGTTGCGCATTCGTTGCAACAACGTAACAGCTGTTTGCTTGATGAGGGATGCCGCATAAAACGATACGGCTTGCAACAGTTTGCTTTTTTTCGGACCCGAAGTTGCCGCCTTGCTTGATTACGCTCTAGGCATTCCAACGCAGACATGCGCGCAGAGACACGCGCTCACACGACCCCGCGATCCGGGTGTCGGGATATTTTGCGCACCATCAAGAGAGGAACCCGCATCCGATGACCGGCCAGAAAATGAAACGCAGCCTTGAGGTGGATACGCTCAGAGGCATTGCCTGCGTCCTGCTGGTCCTGTTCCATGTGGTGGGAGACACCCCCACCACCGGATTGAGGATCCCCGAAGGGCACTGGCTGCAGATCTTCAATGAAGCGCTGGCCTACATCCGCATGCCGCTGTTCTCGTTTATCTCGGGCTACGTCTACGCCTTTCGTCCCTACCAGGGCCGCCCGCTCGGCTTTATCAAGGGCAAGGTGCGCAGGCTGCTGCTTCCGCTGGTCACGGTGGGAACCCTTTTTGCGGTCGTACAGGCGTTCACGCCGGGTGCCAACAACGCCGTCGACCGCTGGTGGCTGCTGCACATCGTGCCGGTGGGGCACTTCTGGTTTCTGGAGGCCTTGTTCATCGTCTTCCTGGTTGTCATCCTGCTGGAGCACCTGAAAGCGCTTGCCACGCCGGCCGGCTTCGCGCTGGTCTGGGCCTTGAGCGCGGTGCTGTTCGATTACTTCAGCCCGCCGAATTATTTTGCCGCCCAGGGCGCGGTCTACCTGCTGCCGTTTTTCCTCGCGGGCCTGGCCTGCAAGCGCTTCGAGATAGGCGGCCCCGCCGCGCGCGGCATCGCGGCGGCCGTCTTCATCTGCGCCGCCACCGCGGCCATGCTGCTTCCACAGTTCTCCGAACAGGGCACCTCCATACCCGCGCTCGGGCTCGGTGTTTGCAGCGCCTTTTTGTTGTTGCGCAGCGGATGGAGCTCTCCCCGTATGGCCTACGTCGGCTCCTATTCATTCGCGATCTACCTGCTGCATGTGTTCTTCACCGCGGCAAGCCGCATCCTTTTGAAGAAGATAGGTGTCACGGACACCTATGTGCTGATGATGGCCGGCCTGGCCGCAGGCCTTGCAGGCCCCATCGTCTCGGCGCTGCTCATCAGCCGGCATGCGAGCCTCAACCTCTGGCTGCTGGGCACGACCGGTTCCAGGTCCAAACCAAAAGAAACGAAAACAGCACCCGCTTGACACGCCTTTGATGGGCGCAATGAGGCGTCGGCGCTTCCGGCTTCATCCTTCGCGTTACTCCGCGTGAGGAAAGTAACAGCTTTGCGTTATAAAGGTACAACCTTTTACAGGACTCTTCCCTGTGCGCATGGCGAAGTTATACCAACGCAAATGGCTGTGGATCCGGTTTCCGATCGTCCTCGCAGCCGCCGCCACGGCCACCGGTTTGTGGATGTTCGCCTACCCCATGCCGCCCGACCGGCTGAGCATCAGCACCGCCGCCGCGGACGGCGCCTATTACCTTCACGCCCAGCGCTACGCCGAAAAATTCGCGGACCACGGCATCACGCTGGAGATCCAAACCTCGGCCGGTTCGCAGCAAAACCTTGAACGCCTTCGCCGCGCCGGCACACCCGTCGACCTGGCCTTGATGCAGGGCGGCTTCGGCTACCTGGGCACTTCGCTGGAAAGGCGCGACCGCAGCCGCGTCGAGACCCTTGTCAATGTGGACGTGGAGCCGGTGTGGATTTTCACGCGCGGCCGCGAGATCGATTCGCTCAACCAGTTGCAAGGCTTGCGCGTGGCCATAGGCCCCGAGGGCAGCGGGACCCGCAAGGTAGCGCTCAGGCTGCTGGAGCAGGCCAGGATAGAGGCCAGGGACCTGACGCTCTCGCCGCTAACCAGCAGCCCGGCCGTGCAGGCGCTGCGGCAGGGCGCGATCGACGTGGTCTTCCTGGTCGCCGCGCCTGAGTCCTTCGCCGTGCAGAACATGCTGAGCCTGCCGGGCATCCACCTGGCGAACATCCGCAAGTCCGCCGCCATCACCGAACGCAACCCCTACCTTGAGCCGCGCCTGCTGGCGCAAGGAACGCTGGACGCGCGGCTTCCCCCGCGCGACATCACGCTGCTGACCACTTCGGCCAGCCTGGTGGCGCGCGAGGGCCTGCACCCCGCCCTCAAGCGCCTGGCCATCGCGGTGGCCATGGACGTGCACGCCGGCGGCGGGCTGTTTCACCGCACCGGCGATTTCCCTTCGCTGCGGCGCATCGACTTTCCCACCGCACCGCAGGCGCGCGAGACCCTGACGCACGGCCTGCCCTGGCTGGAACGCGTGCTGCCCTTCTGGTGGGCGCAGGTCACCGAGCGCATCCTGCTGATCGTGCTGCCGCTGGCATTGCTGGCCCTGTGGCTGATGCGGCTGGTCCCGGCCTACCTGCGCTGGGTTCTGGAAAGCCGGGTCAACCGCTGGTATGGCGAGCTCAAGTTCATTGAGAACGACCTGGGCCAGGAATCGCTCTCGGGACTGGACCTGACACGTTTCCTGATCCGCCTGAACGGCATCGACAAGGCCATGATGGCTTTTGCCACGCCGCGCGACCTGATGGCGCGCTGCTACACGCTGCACCAGCACATCGAGTTCGTGCGCCAGCGGCTTTACCGGATGAGGGGGCGGTAAGCGATGAAGCTGCTGCTGCTTTACCGCCGGCGCTGGTGGCTGTTCTACGTACCCGTGCTGCTGTGCGCGGCGCTGGCCTTGTGGTGGTCCGCCACCCAATGGAAGGTGCTGCCGCCCGCCGAAGTGGTGATAAGTGCAGGCTCGCCGCAAGACGGTTATTCGATGCTGGCGCAGCGCTACGCCGAGCAGCTCGAGCGCACAGGCGTTCGCGCCGAGGTCGTGTATTCGGACACGCAGAAAGGCTCGCTGGACCGGCTGACGCGGACGAGTGAGACCACCAGCATAGGCTTTGCCCACGGCATCTACGCGAACGCCGACACCCCCGTGCAGGCGCTGGCCGTCGTTGGCCAGGAGCCGGTATGGATTTTTTCCACCACAGGCGGGCCCTCGTCGCTGGCGCAGGCCAGGGGCCKGCGCATCGCGGCGGGGCCGGCTTCGTCCTCGTCTTTCATCGCGGCCAAGCTGATGCTGGCGCACGCCGGCGTGCGGCCCGCGGACGTCCAGTTCGACAATGCCACCGGCGTAGCCGCCGCCAATGCGCTAATGGACGGCAAGGTCGACCTGGTGTTCCAGGCGGCCGGTGACGACTCGCAGGCCGTGCAGCTGCTGACACGCAGCAGCGGCATCCTGCTGCTGGGCGCCGAACACGCCGGCGCGCTGGCCGCCCAGAACCCGCGCCTGCAGCCGCTGCTGCTGCCGCAAGGCGCGATCGAGTTGCGCGGCGACATCCCGCCCAAAGATCTCACGCTGATGAGCCTGCAAACCCACCTGCTGGTGCGGCCCGACGTGCACCCGGCCCTGCAGCGCGCCCTGCTCGACGCCGCCGTCGAGATCCACGAGATACCCAACTTCCTGCAGCGCCACGGCCAGTTCCCGAGCTTTCGCGGCAGCGACTTCCCGCTGTCCCCCACGGCCCGCGCCTACAGCCTGGGCGCCCGCCCCTGGATGGAAACCCTGCTGCCCTACCGCACGGCGCAGTACGCGGAACTGGTGTTCTATGCCATCGGGCCCATCCTGGCCATCGCCCTGCTGATGCTGGCGTGGATTCCGAAGCTGTTCGACTGGCGCATCAGCTCGGCGCTGAACCATTTTTACGGCGACCTGAAGTTCCTGGAAAACGACATGGACGAAGTCGCCGCCGACAACCCGATGGCGCTGCGGCAGTTGCTGGAGCGGCTGGACAACATCGAGCGCCAGGTGGTGGCGCTGGACTTGCCCGATGAGTTTTCTGAACGTTGGTACACCTTGCGTGAACACCTGGCGGCCGCGCGCGACCGGCTGCTGAAGCTCAGGTCGCGGTAGGGTCTGCCACCGCCATGACCAAAGACACGTAGTTTTTAATCTGCGTAGATCTACATCCTCTCGGTGGAGGGTTACGCGCCGCTCTTCTCGTGATTGAACTTGAGCATGTTGCAGAAAAGCGCACCTTGTTCAATGGCATCATCCAGCGCAACATGGGTGTGAGGAAATGAGTCGAACCACTGCTTTGGCATATTGCGCTTGGTGCTCTCGCGGTATTCGGTCTTCAGCACCGCCATGGCATAGGATTTCATGTCAAGCGCAGAGTGGCTGAACGGACTTTCACCTACGAACCTGATGAGATACCAGTAGACAAACAGGAAGTCGAAACCTGCCGGATAGGCGACAAATACAGGTTTTCCTTTGAGGGATTTAATCCACTCGACATAGACTCGCATGGCGCTTTCCGGCTTCTGCAGATCCGCCCTGCATGCAGCCCATGCTTCCGGTTGCGTAGCCCACCATTCGGCTGTCTTTGGATGTGGATTCGCTCCGTCGAGTGTTTCCAGGTTTGCGGAGAAAGTCGAGACAAGCTTCTTGTCGGCGGTATATGCGGCAGAGCCAAAGCTCAACATGGAATGAGGCCCCGGAATTGGCCCGTCAGTCTCAACGTCGGTGCTGATGTAGATTTCGCTCATGTAGATCTGCCCGTAATAGATGATGTCTAAGGTTTGGAAAGAGGATGGCCGATAGCTGGCGAAGCCTGATGTCGACCGTTCCCTCGATGGACGGGTTAGACCTCGGTTGTGGCCTCACCAAATTTTCCACCATGGACGTTTTGGCGCGACCTCGGCTTGCGGCTCGGATGCTGGTGGTGTGGAGACTGCTCGATGGGCAAGTCGGCTGAGTAGCCGTTCGATCACTTGAACCACCTCGACAGCTTCGGCGACGGAAAGTTGGCACGGGTTTGCTCCAGCATATTTCACGGCCATTTCGGGTTGTTCGGGTGATAGTAGGACCGTGAGCAGCCCTGACTGCGTTTGCCACTGGTACTCCATCTCGGTCAATTCTCTGACGGAAGGCTCGTACTCGTGCGCTTGCGCGCTCTGTTGCCACAGAATTCTGGCGTGCTCCGTGAGGATGCTAGCCACCTCCGCTGCGTCGCGAGGCGTAAGCACACAGCTTTCAGACCCCTCGGGGTCAACCTCCAGCAGGACGCGCTCAGCACTTGCGGACATCCCGAGACGGCCCTGCTTGACCAACCATTGGTGAACTTGTGGCATCGAGTCTTTCCGAGGTCTAACGTAACGTATACCGCAAGGTCTGCGGCATAACCTGGCGCCTGCGGCATAAGCTGGTCACAAGGAGATCAGCCAAACGCTTGCTATTAAAAAACCTATTGTCCATTTTTGGGTTCGCTCAGCTCGACAAAAAGGAGGCAGGGCGATTCTAGGCAAGTAGCGTGGCCGCCGCCTCCTCAATATGAACGAGCGCAAACCAAACAACCAATTCCGTTGTGTTTGAGCATCGCCACCCATGACCGCAATCACGGGAGCCGGCTCTCTGTCTTCGTGGAAACAAGTCTTGGCCTAAACTGTGCGACACGCCAACATCAAGCGGCGGAGACCAAGAACAGTCATTGCGGAGACAAAACACACATGAATATCGTCATTACCGGCGGCGCCGGTTTCCTGGGCGCCAGGCTCGCCCGCCAGCTGCTTGAGCAAGGAAAACTTTCCCTTGCAGGCGGCGCGCCGCAAACCATACAGACCATCACACTGATCGACCGGGTCGCACCGCCCGCGGCGCTGGCGGCGGACCCACGGATTCGCTCCGTGGTCGGCGACCTCAACCAACTCCTCGAAACCAGCGATACGGCATCACAGGTGGTACACGCCGACGACGCGCTGGTGTTTCACCTGGCCGCCGCAGTCAGCGGCGAATGCGAAGCCGACTTCGACCTCGGCATGCGCAGCAACGTCGATGCCACGCGCGCGTTGCTGCAGGCCTGCCGCAAGCTGGGCAGCTCGCCCACCGTGGTGTTCGCCAGTTCGCTCGCGGTGTTCGGCAATTCGCCCGCGCAGCCCCTGCCGCCGGTGATCGACGACAGGACGCTGCCCACGCCGCAGAACAGCTACGGCATCCAGAAGTTCATCGGCGAGCAGATGGTGGCGGATTACGCGCGCAAGGGTTTCATACGCGGTCGCAACGTGCGGCTGATGACCGTCAGCGTGCGGCCCGGCAAGCCCAACGGCGCGGCCTCGAGCTTCCTGAGCGGCATGATCCGTGAGCCGCTGGCGGGCCAGCGCGCCACATGCCCGGTGCCGCGCGAAACGGCCGTGGCCTTGGCCTCGCCGGCGCGAACGATTGAAGGACTGGTACGCGCGGCGGAGGCCAGCGATACCGAATGGGGTGCGCGCACGGCGATCAACCTGCCGGCGCTGAAGACCACGGTGGGCGAGATGGCCGCGGCGCTGGAGCGCGTGGCCGGCAAGGAGGCCGCCGGCCTCATCGACTGGACGCCGGACCCTGCCATCGCCAACATCGTGGCCAACTGGCCGGCGGTCATAGACGCGGCCCGGGCCCGGGGCCTGGGACTGCTGCCCGATCCCGATTTCGACAGCATTATTGCGGCTTACTTAAGCGAAAACCCGCGCACCACGCCCCCAGCAGCGACGCAATAATAGGTGTGCATACGGCCGCATGCCGTAGTCGCGGATTTTCTGAACAACGATTATTTTGGAGACACCATGAAAATTTCAAAACTGCTGGTCGGCATGGCTTTGGGCCTGGGTTTCATCGCGACGGCAAGCGCGCAGACCACCATGCGGATCAGCATTTCCACGGCGCAGAATTCACACCAGGGCGTTGCCATCGACACTTTTGCCAAGGAAGTCGAAAAACGCACGGCCGGCCGCTACAAGGTCCAGACCTTTTACAACGGCGCGCTGGGCGGCGAACGCGAATCCATTGAGGCCGTGCAGCTGGGCACCCAGGAACTGGCCTTCTCGTCCACCGGCCCGATACCCAACTTCGTGCCCGAGACCAAAATCCTCGATGTGCCCTTTCTGTTTCGCGACAAGGCGCATGCGCGCGCGGTGCTCGACGGCCCCATCGGCCAGGACCTGCTGACCAAGTTCGACGCCAAAGGCTTCAAGGCGCTGGCCTGGGCCGAAAACGGCTTTCGCCACATGACCAACAGCAAGCGCGACGTGAAACTGCCTGAAGACCTCAAGGGCCTGAAGATGCGCACCATGGAAAACCCGGTGCACATCGCGGCCTACAAGGGCCTGGGCATCATCACCACGCCGATGGCGTTTCCTGAGGTGTTCACCGCGCTGCAGCAGGGCACGGTCGACGGCCAGGAGAACCCGCTGTCGGTGATCATGTCCGCCAAGTTCGACCAGGTGCAAAAACACCTGTCGCTGACCGGCCACGTTTATTCGCCCTGTATTTTTGTGATGAACAAGGCGGCCTTCGACAAGCTCAGCGCCGCCGACAAGACGGCCTTCGTCGATGCGGCCAAGGAGGCCACCAAGGTCAACCGCGCGCGCGTCGATCAGGACGATGCCAACGGCGTGGCCGAGCTGCGCGCCAAGGGCATGACCGTGATCGAGAACGTCGACAAGTCCAAATTCGTGGCCATGCTGGCACCCGTCAATGCCGATTTCGAGAAGCAGTTCGGCAAGGCAAACATCGACGCGATCCGGAACTACAAGTAAGTGCAAGGCACGCGGGCCACCGGCTTCACTGCCCGGCCTGCGCACTTTTTTTTCACCGAACGCGCCCGCAGACATCGCACTGGCGGGCGCTTTCCATGCACCGGCTCCCCTCTCTTCTCCATCGCATCGCATGAAACAAGCCTTCCTCACATTTGAACGCTGGACCACCGGCTTCTCCATGCTGGTGGCCTGCCTAATGCTGGTCATCGCCTCGGCGCTCGGCATGTTCCAGATCGTCACCCGCTTCGTCCTGGAGCAGCCCGCCGAGTGGAGCGAAATCCTGATCCGCCTGAGCCTGATCTGGATGGTGTTCATGGGCATCCCCATGGCCTTCCGGCAGGGCGCCATGGTCAGCGTGGACGTGCTTTACCGCTGGAGCCCGCCACGCATCCGGCGCGTACTGGACTGGTTTGTCTGCCTGGCCGCCCTGGCGCTGGTCGCCGTCATCGTCTGGTGGGGCTGGGACTATTCGCTGCGCGGCCGCGTGCAGTCCATGGCGGGCCTGGAATCGGTCTCGATGTTCTGGGGTTATGTGGCCATGCCGGTGGGCGGCATGTTCTGCGTGATCGGCATCATCGGCAACCTGCTGGATCCGCAGCGTAACGAACTGGAGACGGCGCAATGACTGCAGTGATGATCTCCACCATGGTGCTGTGCTTTGCGCTCACCGTCTCCGTGGCGGTGTCCATCGGCCTGGCCTCCATCTTCGGCATCCAGGCGTCCAACGCCAACATGCTGATCTCCGTCAAGGAGATGTTCTCCTCGATCAACAAATTCCCGCTGGCCGCGATCCCCTTCTTCATCCTGGCCGGTAACCTGATGGAAACCGGCGGCATCTCGCGCCGGCTGGTCGAGTTCGCTAAAAGCATCGTGGGCGGCGTCCAGGGCGGCCTGCCCATGACCTGCGTGCTGACCTGCATGATTTTCGCGGCCGTCTCCGGCTCGTCCGTGGCCACCACCTTCGCCATAGGCGCCATCCTGATCCCCGCGCTCATCAAGCACGGCTACCCCACGGCCTACGCCGCGGCCCTGCAGGCCACCAGCGCGGAGCTGGGCGTGATCATTCCGCCGTCGATCCCCATGATCCTCTACGGCGTGAGCGCCGAAGTCTCCATCGGCGAGCTTTTCATCGCCGGCTTCGGCCCCGGACTGCTGATAGGCTTCGCGCTGATGCTGTTTGTGCACCTGTACTGCCGCTGGAAGGGCTGGGGCAAACAGGATGGCGACGGCCGCCTGAGTTTCGGCAAGGCGACCTGGCAGGCCGGCTGGGCGCTACTGATGCCGGTGATCATCCTGGGCGGCATTTACGGTGGGATTTTCACGCCGACCGAAGCCTCGGCGGTGGCGGTGTTTTATGCGCTGGTCGTCGGCATCGTGATCTACCGCGAGATCAAGCTGGCGGACCTGTATGTCATCCTGCGCAAGTCGGTAATTTCCAGCGCCGTGATCATGTTCATCATCGCCAACGCTGGCTTGTTCGCCTTCCTGATCACCCGGGCCGGCGTGCCGGACGCCATAGGCCACTGGCTGCAGGAAGTGCTGAAGTCGCCCGCCCTCTTCCTGCTGGGCGTCAACGCGGCGCTGTTCATCATCGGCATGTTCATCGAGACCAGCGCCGCCATCATCGTGCTGGCGCCCATCCTGGCGCCGGTGGCGGTGCACTTCGGCATAGACCCGGTGCACTTCGGCCTGGTGATGGTGGTCAACCTCGCGCTCGGCATGATCACGCCGCCTTTCGGCGTGAACCTGTTCGCGGCCTGCACCGTCGCCAGGATATCGCTGGACCGCATCGTGACCCACCTGCTGCCTTTTGTAGCGGTCATATTGGTTTGCCTGATGGTGATCACTTACGTACCGCAACTCTCGCTGGGGCTGCGCGACCTGGTCTACGCCAAATAGCTTTTTTTCAGGCGGGGTTTCACGCCTTTGTCATCTATGGAGGTAATGCTCAGGCTTTCATTTCAGGATGAAATCCATGCAGCTCCACAAAACCGACCGTGCCCGCGCCGAGCTCAAGCCCGGCGTGAGAACGCTAGGCCAGCGCGAGCGCACCCTGCTGCTGATGGCCGACGGCAGCAAGTCAGCCCAGGACTTCCGCCCGCTGTTCGACGGCGACGGCGAGGCCATCGCCCTGCGGCTGTTGCGCGAAGGCTTTCTGGAGGCCCATCCGGGCAAAACGTCCGCCCCCACACCGGCCTCTGCCCCCCTACCCAAACCCACGCCAGCGCAGCTACAGAACTTCCCGAGCCCCGAAACCACGCAGGCCATCCAGGTCTCGGCCGACCAGTTTGAAGGCAAACGCTCGCTGGCCACGACGCGCATGTTTCTTTTTGATATCTGCGAACGCATGTTCGCCCGGCGCGACCCGGTGATGGCCGAGCGCTTTCGCGAAGCGCTGCGCAACGCCAAGGACCGCGACAGCATGCTGGCCGCCTCGCGCGAAATGATCGAAGAAATCGAAAAAATCGCGGGCCACGAGCGTGCCGACTCCATCAGCGAGCGCATCGCCATGCTGCTGCCGCAGCACATAGACATCGTGGCGTAGCGACCTGAGAGCCGCGACCAAACCCCTGAGGTTTTACCCCCTCTCCCCCTGGGGAGAGGGTTGGAGTGAGGGCCGGCGGCGGCAAATACCCAAAGCTTTCATGCGTAAGCCGCGGCCCTGTCTTGCAGACCGCAACCCAGTCAGAGCCTGGGCTTCTTCGCGCTGTCCGGATGCGCGCAGGCGCATCCAGAGCCGCAGCGCTCAGCCCCTGCCCTCTCCCAGGGGGAGAGGGAGTAAGAAAGAAGCGGCGCGCTGCAGTCGTGTCTTTTGGTTTTGCTCCTTCCCCCGCKGGGGGAAGGCAGGGATGGGGGCTGTCGGCGCTTGATATTTCGCTGCGCATGTTTGAAGGCCGCAGCCCTCACCCCGCCCTCTCCCAGAGGGAGAGGGTGCAAGACTTGGCCAGCATCGCCGGGAGGGTCTTGTGGGCGGCCTAAGTTACACTCGGCGGGGTCAGGAGAGAGTTTTCCCAGCGAAAACCGCCGAAGGCGCACGTACACCCCGGGGCAACCCTTTTTGGTGCACTGAACGCTCAGGCAAAAGGACTGGCAACCGCCCTGCGGCGCACCACGCGGCAAGGCGTTCCCTACTGGAGAGAGGCCGTTTTCAAAGCGGCCCACCGAAGGAGCAAATCCGCATCGCCGGGTGAATCTCTCAGGTAAAGTGGACAGCAGGGGCACCCATGGATTTAGAACCTGTTTGCCCCTCTGGAGAATGCCTTGTCCGATTCGTCCACCTCTTCCGCCGCCCCTGAAACCCTGCTGAAAACGCCACTGCATGACCTGCACGTGGAACTCGGCGCGCGCATGGTGCCCTTCGCAGGCTATTCCATGCCGGTGCAATACCCCGCAGGGCTGATGGCCGAACACCTTCATACGCGCCAGGCCGCCGGCCTCTTCGACGTGTCCCACATGGGCCAGCTGCGCCTGGTGGGTTCCGACGCCGCGGCGGCGCTCGAATCGCTGATTCCGGTCGACGTGATCGACCTGCCGGCCGGCAAGCAGCGCTACGGCCTGCTGCTCAATGACGAAGGCGGCATCATCGACGACCTGATGTTTTTCAACCGCGATTACGCGAACGGCGGCGACCTCTTCGTCATCGTCAACGGCGCCTGCAAGGTGGGCGACATCGCGCACATCCAGGCAAAAATCGGCGCGCGCTGCCAGGTCATTCCCATGCCCGAGATGGCGCTGCTGGCACTGCAGGGCCCGCAGGCCGTCACCGCGCTACAGCGCCTGGCGCCCGGCGTCGAAAAGCTCGTGTTCATGACCGGCGGGCGCTTCAGCGTCGCCGGCTGTGACTGCTTCCTCACGCGCAGCGGCTACACCGGCGAAGACGGTTTTGAAATTTCCGTTCATGCGTCCCAGGCCGAAACGCTGGCGCGCGCGCTGCTGGCCCAGCCCGAGGTCAAGCCCATAGGCTTGGGCGCACGCAACTCGCTGCGCCTGGAAGCCGGCCTCTGCCTCTACGGCAACGACATCGACACGACGACCACGCCGGTCGAAGCCAGCCTCAACTGGGCCATGCAAAAAGTGCGGCGCACCGGTGGCGCGCGCGCCGGCGGATTCCCGGGCGCGGACAAAATCCTGGCACAACTGGCCGACCCCGCCGCGCTGGCCCGCAAGCGTGTGGGCCTGGTGGCGCTGGAGCGCGTGCCCGTGCGCGACCACACCGAGCTGCAATCCATCGACGGCACGGTGATCGGCGAAGTCACCAGCGGCCTGCTGGGCCCCACGATCAACCAACCGGTCGCCATGGGCTATGTGAAACCCGAATTCGCCGCCCTGGGCACGCGCGTCAACGCCATCGTGCGCGGCAAGCCCGTCCCCATGGAAGTCGCGGCCATGCCTTTTGTCCCCAACCGCTACTTCCGCGGCTGAACCCTGCCATCCCCACCCCCTTAACCCCTGGAGATTTTCATGACCGTCAAATACACCGAAGACCACGAATGGCTCAAGATTGAAGGCGACATCGCCACCGTCGGCATCACCGTGCATGCGCAGGACGCGCTGGGCGACGTGGTGTTTGTGGACCTCCCCGCCGTGGGCACGACCTTCGCGCAAAAGGAAACCGCCGGCGTCGTCGAGTCGGTCAAGGCCGCCGCCGACGTCTACATGCCTGTGAGCGGCGAAGTGACCGCCATCAATGAAGCCCTGAAGGACGACCCGTCCCTGGCCAACAGCGACCCCATGGGCGCCGGCTGGTTCTTCAAGATCAAGCTGTCCGACCCTTCGCAGCTCAACGCGCTGATGGACGAGACCCGCTACACGGCTTTCTCGGCCTGATTTTTTCCGCTCCTTTTTTCTGTTTTCTGACTCCTGGCTGCCAAGCCTGACACGGGACCCGACATGTTGATGCAAACCGCCAAGCCCCTGGGCGACCTTGAAAACCCTTCCGAGTTCATCGCGCGCCACATCGGCATTGACGAGACCGACGAAGTCCACATGCTCAGCATCGTGGGCTCGGCCTCGCGCCGCGAGCTGGTCGAAGGCATCGTTCCACGCTCCATCGCGCGCAGCACGCCCATGGCCATCCCGGCCCCGGTCACGGAAGCCGCCGCGCTCAAGCAGCTGAAAGCCATCGCGGGCAAGAACCAGGTGTTCAAGAACTTCATCGGCCAGGGCTACTACGGCACCTGCACGCCGGGCGTGATCCTGCGCAACATCCTCGAGAATCCCGCCTGGTACACGGCCTACACGCCCTACCAGGCCGAGATTTCGCAGGGCCGCATGGAGGCGCTGATCAACTTCCAGACCATGGTCTGCGACCTGACCGGCATGCCGATCGCCAACGCATCCATGCTCGACGAGGCCACCGCCGCCGCCGAAGCCATGACTTTGGCCAAACGCAGCGTCAAAAGCAAAAGCAACGTCTTCATCGTGGCCGGTGACTGCCATCCGCAGACCATCGAGGTGATCCAGACCCGCGCCAAGCCGCTGGGCATTGAAGTCAAGGTCAGCACGGCGTCGGCCACCCTGCCCCTGCTCATGGCCGAGGGCGACTACTTCGGCGTGCTGGCCCAGTACCCGGCCACCACCGGCAGCATCCACGACCTGCGCCCGCTTGCGGGCCAGGCCCACGTCGACGGCGCGGCCCTGTGCGTCGCGGCCGACCTGCTGGCGCTCACGCTGCTGGCCCCGCCCGGCGAATGGGACGCCGACATCGTGCTGGGCAACACCCAGCGCTTCGGCATGCCCATGGGAAACGGCGGGCCGCACGCGGCTTACCTCGCCTGCCGCGACGAGTTCAAACGCTCGCTGCCGGGCCGCCTGGTCGGCGTCAGCGTCGACAGCCACGGCAACCCGACCTACCGCCTCGCGCTGCAGACGCGCGAGCAGCACATCCGCCGCGAAAAAGCCACCTCCAACATCTGCACCGCGCAGGTGCTGCCGGCGGTGATCGCCAGCATGTACGCGGTCTACCACGGCCCACAAGGCTTGAAGCGCATCGCCGAACGCGTGGCCGCCTACACGGCTGTCTTCGTGCGCGGCCTGCAGGAACTCGGCTATGAGATCACCAACACCGGCGCCTTTGACTCCGTGACGGTGAAGACCGGCGAGGCGACCAATGCAATCGCCGAGCGCGCGCGCCAGTCCGGCGCCAACCTGCGCTTTCGCCTGAACAACCACCTCGGCGTGTCGCTGGACGAAACCACCAGCCGCAAGGACATCGAGCTGCTCTGGTCCTTCTTCGCCAAGCCCGGCCAGACGATCCCCGTGGTGAGCGCCTTTGAAAAAGGCGTGGAGTCGCTGATCCCCGCCGACCTGCGCCGCACCACGGCCTTCCTCACGCACCCGGTGTTCAACACGCATCACTCCGAAACCGGCATGCTGCGCTACATCCGCATGCTGAGCGACAAAGACCTGGCCCTGGACCGCAGCATGATCCCGCTGGGCAGCTGCACCATGAAACTCAACGCGACCAGCGAGATGATTCCCATCACCTGGCCCGAGTTCGCCAACATTCACCCCTTTGCGCCCGCCGAGCAGTTGCAGGGTTATGCCGAGCTCGACAAGCAGTTGCGCGACTGGCTGTGCCAGGCCACCGGTTATGCCGGCATCAGCCTGCAGCCCAATGCCGGCTCGCAGGGCGAATACGCGGGCCTGCTGGTCATCAAGGCCTTCCATGAAGCCCAGGGCCAGGGCCACCGCAACATCTGCCTGATCCCCTCGTCGGCCCACGGCACCAACCCGGCCAGCGCGCAGATGGTGGGCATGACGGTCGTCGTCACCGCCTGCGACGCGCAGGGCAACGTCGACATGGCCGACCTCAAGGCCAAGTGCGAACAGCACAGCGCCAAGCTGGCCTGCGTGATGATCACCTACCCCAGCACGCACGGCGTGTTTGAAACGCAGGTGAAAGAACTCTGCGCGATGGTGCACAGCCATGGCGGCCGTGTCTACGTGGACGGCGCCAACATGAACGCGCTGGTCGGCGTGGCCGCGCCGGGCGAGTTCGGCGGCGACGTGAGCCACCTGAACCTGCACAAGACCTTCTGCATTCCGCACGGCGGCGGCGGCCCGGGTGTGGGCCCTGTGTGTGTGGTGGCCGACCTGGTGCCTTACCTTCCCGGCCATGCCACGGCGGGCATTCCCGTCAACGGCGTGGGCGCCGTCTCGGCCGCGCCTTTAGGCAATGCCGCGGTGCTGCCCATCAGCTGGATGTACTGCCGCATGATGGGCCCCGAGGGCCTGACGCAGGCCACCGAGGTCGCCATCCTGAGCGCCAACTACATCAGCTCGCGCCTAAAAGATCATTACCCGACGCTCTACGCCAGCGAAAACGGCCATGTGGCCCACGAGTGCATTCTCGATTTGCGGCCGCTGAAAGAAACCAGCGGCGTCAGCGCCGAAGACGTCGCCAAGCGCCTGATGGACTACGGCTTTCATGCGCCCACGCTGAGCTTCCCCGTGCCCGGCACGCTGATGGTCGAGCCGACCGAAAGCGAAACCCTGGCCGAGCTGGACCGCTTCATCGACGCGATGATCGCCATCCGCGACGAGATCCGCAAGATCGAAGCCGGCCAATGGCCGCAGGACAACAACCCGCTCAAGCATGCGCCGCACACAGCGGCCAGCCTGCTGGGCGCCGACTGGGACAGGCCTTACTCACGCGAAACCGGCGCCTTCCCGCTGGCTTCGCTCAAGCTGGTGAAGTACTGGCCGCCCGTGGGCCGGGTCGACAACGTCTACGGCGACCGCAACCTGTTCTGCAGCTGCGTGCCGGTGAGCGACTACGCTTAAGACGCTTCTCTTGCTTCACGCCACTTTGCCCGCCGCATGGACGCCACGCTCGTCCTGATCATTGTGGGCGCGGCGGCCGCGGGGTTTGTCCAGGGCCTGTCGGGTTTTGGCTTCAGCCTGGTGGCCATGTCTTTCTGGGCCTGGGCCATAGACCCGAAACTGGCGGCTGTCATGGCCGTTTTCGGTGGGCTGACAGGCCAGGTCATGGCGGCTTTCACGGTCAGCCGCGTGACCGACTGGAAGCGCCTGCTGCCATTCCTGGCCGGCGGCTTGCTCGGGCTGCCGTTGGGTTTACTGTTGTTGCCGCGGCTTGACGTCCAGCTGTTCAAGCTGTTTCTCGGCGTGCTGCTGACGGCATGGTGCCCGGCCATGCTGTTTTCGGGCAAGCTTCCACGCATCCACCATGGCGGCCGCGTCGCCGATGGCGCGATAGGCGCGGCGGGCGGTTTTATGGGTGCATTAGGTGGCTTCAGCGGTGTTATTCCGACGCTGTGGTGCACGCTGCGGGGCTATGAGAAAAGTGCCCAGCGCGCCGTCATCCAGAACTTCAATCTGGCCGTGTTGACCGTCACCATGGCCAGCTACGCGGCCGCCGGCCTGGTCACCCGCGAGACGCTTCCCATGCTGGCCATCGTGGCGCCTGCCGCGCTGATTCCCGCCTGGCTCGGTGGACGGGTGTACATGGGCATCAGCGACCTGGCTTTTCGCAGGCTGGTGCTGAGCCTGCTGACCTGCTCGGGCCTGGCGATGCTGGTGTCATCCGTGCCGGGCTTGTTGCGGCGAATAGGCTAGGCCACGCAACGCATTTCAATAAAAACGGGAGCCGGCCCGTAGCTCGCGAATGGCCCGCATCATGGTGGGCGCCAGCATATTCCATTGCAGGGCCCGTACCGACCGGCGGTAACGCAGCCCGCTGGCCCGCAAGGATTCCGACACCAGTTCCAGGGGATCGCTCACCACGCACAGAAGCCGTGTGAGCATGGGGTCCTGGTCGGTAGGCATACCGCCGAGGAAGGCGTCGTTCTTCCCGTCCCACAGAAGCTGGGCATTGATGTGGATACCCCAGCCGCATTCCCAGCCGTTCGCTTGCAGGCGTTCGCGGGCGGCGGCCACGTATTCGGCATCGAAAATATAGGTATCGGTACGCACCCAACGGCCCAGCCAGATTTCCGCCAGCGGGCGCGCCGCCGGCGTGGCTCTGGGGATCAGGCCGCGCAGCATCTCGCCGCGCATCTCCATGTAGCGCAGTCGCGCCGGGATGCCGGCAGAGCGCATCAGTGCGATCAGCAAGGTCGCCTTGTCGTCGCCGTCGCCCCCGCGCGCCTCGAGTACGTCGCGGGCCGTCGGGTACTGCAGCTTGACTCTCTTGGTATAGGGCAGGCGCTTGACGAAGCGATAGATGGCCAGTGCCTTGTCCCGGTCGGTGCGGCACAGCTGGACAAGCGCGCGAGCCTTCAGGCGCAACTTGGTGTCGTCCAGGTCCAGCAGGGGCGTTGTGCCTAGCCAGTCCTGCGGCCGGTCGCTGGTCTTCTTGTGCAGCCGGCGGGGCGAATCAAGTTGTGCGGCTAGTGCCACCATGGAACCACCGACGGAGTGAATGGTTCACGCATCGTAACCCCGGGAGCTGCAATTGTGGTGGATTTCCGTTCCACAGTCGGGCGCTGAGGGGCCGGCTACTTGTTCCCCTGGTAGAAGGCAGGCATGAGGGTTCGCGGCGTTGGATGTTGCGCCGCAGCATGCATTCAAAAGCCGCCGGCCCTCACCCCAAGCCCCCGGTTTCGGCCAAGGCATTGCGCAGCTGGGTCTGTGCGATGGGCAGTTGCAGCGCCACGGCGCGCTCTACCACGGGTGCCAGGCGGCGCAGCTTCTTCTGCGCGTGGTCCTTGGCAATGTCGGCCAGACGGTGTTCCAGAAACGGGTTGAGCAGACGGTCGCGCAATTCCACCAGGTAGGCGCGGGCCTCGGGGCCTGTGCCCTCGGCGTCAAATACCGGCAGCACCTCGTCGGCCCATGCAGCCTCCAGTGGGATGCGCAGCGCCGGGGTGTGCATGGCCTGCACCACGGTCATGTCCGCGGCACCGCCCAGCAGTTGCCAGCGTTCGGCCAATACCGTGTGGCCCAGGTTCAGCAGCCAGAGCTTGCGTTGCTCGAAGGGGGCCAGCGCATCCGTCACCACCATGGCCGGGTGGCTGCAAGGAAGCACCATGCGCGGCCGGCGTTCGATGGCCCACAGCGCATAGGGCTCGGCTACCGCACCGGCGGGTTCCAGCGGAGACGACACGATGCGGTCCACCAGTGAATTGACCCACACGCAGTGCTCCCGCACATAGCGAAGGAAGGCGGGCGTAACGCCCCAGCCCTGTGCCAGCGTGGATACCAGGTCGCGCAGTGTGTCACCGTTGCGGCTGACCAGTTCGCAGGGGTACAGCGTCAGGGGAGCCTCCGGCTGCTGCTGCCAGCGGTGGTGCAGAAGCGCCACCAGCTTGGCCGGGTAGCTGTGCGGCGGCGTCGTCGGGCTGCCCAGCAGCGCCACGGTGTCGGCGTCGTCCAGCACATAGCCCATATCCGCGGTGTTGGAGATGATGACYTGYACMGTRGTGGCCATGGCMTCGCGCAATGGTGTCCAGTCGCGGCGGGCATGCCAGACGGCCTGGACTGCGTTCACTTGCACGGTTTCCTCGATACGCTGGCCCTGTTGCATGCCGCGCAATTCCACGCGGTAGCCATGCGCCAGTGCCGCGGCGCGTGCACTGCTCTGCGGGCTGTCTGTGCTCTGCACGACGGTGATGCCGCCCAGTGCCTGGCCTTGGGCCAGGGCCTGGGACACAAACAGGTCCGCATGCGCCTGCAGAAAGCGCCCGGTGCCGAACTGGAGGATGGGAGTGCTCACGCGAAGGCTCCGGTCAGCATTCGATCAGCGCCTTGACCACGCCCTGCGTCGGGTCCAGCAGGGTGGCGAACTGAGCGGGTACATCGGCCAGGGCCATGCGATGGGTGTTGAGTGCCGCGGTGGGGATTTTGCCGCCCCGCATCGCCTCAAGCACCGTTTCGAAGTCTTCCATGGTGGCATTGCGGCTGCCCAGCAGCGTCGCCTCGCGTTTGTGAAACTCCGGATCAGCGAACGTAATGTTGTCCAGCACGATCGACACCAGCACATACTTGCCGCCATGGGCAATGAACTGGAAGCCGCGCTCCATGGCCTTTGCGTTGCCCGTGGCGTCAAAAACGACATCGTAAAAATCTCCAGCGGTCAGTGCGCGCAGCTCGTCCAGGTCCTTGTCACCTATCACGACGCCCGCATGCGCACCCAGGTGTTGTTTGCAGAATTCCACCCTCTCCTTTCGCGTGTCCAGCGCTGTGACCTGGCCGCCACGCAGGCCGGCGAACAGCAGGGCAGCCATGCCGATGGGGCCCGTCCCTACCACCAGTACACGCTGGCCGGGCTGCACGTCGGCGCGGCGTACGGCGTGGGCGCCAATCGCCAGAAATTCCAGCATGGCGGCCTGGTCCAGTGAGACCCCCTCCGCCTTGCGCACAAACTGCGCGGGTACGTTGAGATATTCGGTGAAGGCGCCGTCGCGGTGCACGCCCAGTACCTGGATGTTGACGCAGCAGTTGGTCTTGCCCTGGCGGCAGGCTACACACCGGCCGCACGACAGGTAAGGCATGACGAAGACGCTGTCACCGGCCTGAAGGGGGCTGTCCGCCGGAGCGTCCTCCACGGTGCCCGCGATCTCGTGGCCCATGACGCGCGGATAGGCCAGGAAGGGTTGTTTGCCGGTGAAGATGTGCAGATCGGTGCCGCACACCCCTACGCGGCGGATGCGCAGCAGCACATCGCCTTCATTGCGGATGGGCATGGCCGCTTCGACCGTGCGCAGCACGCCGGGGGTTTCGCAAATGACTGTCAGCATAGATGTCCTTGGGTGGAAGTGGTTAGTCAATGTGGAATACGGATTCCATGGCGGCCCAGTGCTCGCCGGGGCCGCGCGTTTGAAGGGGGCGTTGGCAGGGGCCGCACAGGGTCCACCAACGCTGCGTCTCGGTCTCGGCGGCGATAGCTGCCATGTCCGCGTCAAAATCCTGGCCGTGGTATTCCCAGTAGCCGAACAGCAGGTTTTCCGGCTCACGCAAAAAAATGCTGTAGTTGCGCAGCTGCGATTGCCGAATGCGCCGCAGCACAGCGGGCCAGACGGCCGCGTGCAGGCGCTTGTATTCGGCGATGTGCTGGGGGTCGATACCAATGACCCATCCCATTCGTTGCATGTCAATTTCCGTCTATAGGTTGGCCAAGGTGGTACAGGCGGCGCGCATTGCCGACAAAGATGGCGGCCAGTGGCCGGTGCGATCCGCCAGATTCCAGAAATGCTGGGTGCGCGTCGATCAGCATGGGGTTTTCCTCAGGCTGGTACCGGCGCATCGGGATGCAGCAGGCCGCGGGCGCGCAGGGCCTGCCACAGCGTGGCGGGAAGGGGCGTCTCCAGCCAGGCGACGTTCTGTTGCAGCTGGGCTGCGGTGTGGGTGCCGGTGACGCAACTCACCACCGCGGGGTGCGCCAGTGGAAACTGCAATGCGGCGGCCTGCAGGGGCACGCCGAATTCCTCACAGGCCAGCGCCAGCGCTTGCACGCGTGCCAACACAGCGGGCGGGGCTTCCGCATAATTGAATTTGGTGTTGCCCGCCAGGACGCCGGAGTTGAACGGCCCGGCCGCCACGATGGCGTTGCCGCGGCGCATGCACTCGTCCAGAAAGGGCGTGAGGCAGTCCTGCTCCAGCAGCGTGTAGCGCCCGGCCAGCATGGTGCAGTCCAGGTCGAACTCCCGCATGCTGTCCATCACCACCTGCCATTCGTTCACGCCCAGGCCCACCGCCTTGGTGGCACCGCTGCCGCGCAATTCGTCCAGCGCGCGGAAGCCGCCCCCCGTGGTCAGTTGTTGCCAGTAATGCGCATGCTGTTCACCATGGGTGTCGCGGCCGATGTCGTGCACGTACAGGATGTCGATGTGAGCCAGGCCCAGCCGTTGCTGGCTGTCTTCGAACGAGCGCATCACGCCGCTGTAGCTGTAGTCATACTGCGGGCGAAACGGATAGGGGTTGGCCCAGCCTCCATCGCCGGGAGCCACGCTGGCATCGGGGCGCAGCAGGCGGCCCACCTTGGTGCTGACGACATACTCATGGCGAGGGCAATCGGCAAGTTGGGCTCCCAGCCGGTGCTCGGAGCGGGTGTAGCCATAGTAAGGCGCGGTGTCGAAATAGCGCACGCCGGCCGCCCAGGCGCTGGCAAAGACCTCCTCCACCTCGCGGGCGCTGGTGGCGCGGTACAGGCCGCCCATTTGCGCGCAGCCCAGGCCCAAGGCGGTCAGCCTCAGGTCCACGCGGGAAAGGGTTTTCAAATCCGTGGTGTGCATATGCCCATCCTCCGGCAGCCGGTGCCGGAGGGGTCCTTGGGTTGGAGCGGTTTAGTAGAGAACGTTCTTGGCTGCGGGCGTGTCGATGTTTTTCTTGTTCACCATCAACACACCGGTATCGCGGAAGGCGGGTACTTTCTTGCCTGCCACGATTTCCGCCACGGTCTTTACGCCCAGGTTGCCCATCTCGAAGGCGCTTTGCACGGCAATCGCCTCGATGGTGCCGTCTTTCACAAAGCCTTGCAGGTCGGCGTTGCCGTCAAAGCCGATGGCCACCACTTTGCCGGCTTTGCCCGACTGAACCAGCGCGCGGCCCATGCCAATAGCGGTGGGTTCGTTGGCGCCGAAAATTCCCTTGAGGTCGGGATTGGCGGCCAGCACGTCGGTGGTCTGGTTCAGTGCGGTGCCCATCTGCGAGTTGGAGTAGAACGGACCTACGATCTGCAGCTTGGAGTGCTTCTTGATGTAGTCGGTGAAACCTCCCACGCGGCCGATTTCGGAACCCGAGCCCGCGGTGTAGGACATGATGGCAATCTTGCCGGTGGTACCGATCTTGTCGATCAGCGTCTTGGCGGACATTTCCCCGGCAGTCTTGTTGTCGGTGGCCAGGAAGGACTGGTAGTAAGCCTTGCCGGCATCCGATGCGGCGGAGTCAATCAGCACSACAGGCATCTTGGCTTCCCAGGCTTTTTTGATSGCGGGGATCAGGGCRTCSGGRTCSGASGGSGCMAGCACRATGCCGGCSACYTTGCGGTTSAYGGCGTTTTCCACCAGKGMKACYTGCCCGGCCAGGTCGGTGTCGGATGCCGCGCCCTGGAAGGTGGCGGTGTAGCCCTTGAGATTTCCCACGGCAGCGTTGGAGCCCTTCTTCACGTTTTGCCAGAAGTCCGAGTTGGCGGTCTTCACGATGACGGCAATTTCCTTGTCGGCGGCCAGGGCCATCGACGACGCAGCCACCAGGGCGGCTGCGATCAGTGTGTGGACAAATTTTTTCATTTCTTTCCTCTTGGGTAATGGTTGTGGAGGTTGTCTCTCGAAGTCCCGGTAAGCCCTGCCGGTAGGGATCACTTGCGATGGCGCATCTGGTCGATCCAYACGGCSAGCAGGATGACGACGCCAATCAGAATTTGYTGGGTGAARGCGGASACGCCRCYCATGTTCAAACCGTTGCGCAGGATGCCGATCACGAASGCGCCAATSACGGTGCCCGACACSGTGCCCACACCGCCSGTGAGCGAGGTGCCGCCTATCACCGCGGCGGCAATGGCATCAAGCTCGTACATCAGGCCCTCGCTGGGCTGGGCCGTGACCAGGCGTGACATCAGCACGCAGCCGGTCAGCCCGGCCAGCAGACCGGAAAGCACATAGGCAAACAGCGTCACGCCCTTGACGTTCACGCCCGAGAGCCGAGCGGCTTCGAGGTTGGAGCCGATGGCGTACAGATGGCGCCCCAGCGTGGCACGGTTAAGCAGGATGGAGACGGCCAGCGCCAGCACGACCATGAGCACCACGGGGTAAGGGATGCCGACGAACACCACGTCGGGGAAGCCGTCCGCACCGATATTGACGATGCGGAACAAGGCTCCGTTGCCCAGTTCCGCGAAGCTGTCGCCCAGGCCGCTGATGGCGCGGGCATCGGTCAGTTGCAAGGCCACGCCGCGTGCCACCAGCATCATTCCCAAGGTGGCAATAAAGGGCGGCAGTTTGAGCACCGTCACGCACAGCCCGTTGATCAGCCCGCACAGGGCGCCGACCAGCAGGCCGGCAAACATGCCCACAGGCACGGGCGCGCCCGCCTTGACCAGCATGGCGGCCACCACGCCGGACAGTGCCAGGATGGCACCTACCGAGAGGTCAATACCGCCGGTGATGATCACGCAGGTCGCCGCGATGCCGAGGTAGGCGATGGACGTCACCTGGAGCGCCACGGTCATGCCATTGCCCACGCTGAAGAAGGCGTTGCTGGTGAACGAGAAGATGGCGATGAGTCCCAGCAGGCTGGCCAGCGCGGCAAATTTTTGAAACAGGTCTTGTTGTTGTTCGGTCATGGTGTGGTTCGGAGAAGGGTCTTGGAGGGTTCAGTTGGTCAGCTGGTCGGCTGGTCGGCTGGCAGAGGCGGCACGCTGCGACCGGAGGCGTAGTGCATGACCTCCTCCTGGTGGGTCTCGCGGGTGGGGCGGATGGTGACCAGGCGGCCTTCATGGAAGACCGCGACACGGTCGGTCATCCCCATGATTTCGGGCAGCTCGGAGCTGATCATCACGACGCCGATGCCCTGCCCTGCGAGCTGGTCCAGCAACTGGTAGATCGCGTACTTGGCGCCCACATCGATGCCGCGCGTGGGCTCGTCAAAGAACAGCACGCGTGATTGACGGAACAGCCATTTGCTGATCACGAGTTTCTGCTGGTTGCCACCCGAGAGCAGACGCACGATCTGGCTGCTGCCGGGCGTGCGGATGTCGAGCGCGCCGATGTAGTGGCGTGCGGCATCCTGCTCTTTGGCAAACTGGATCATGCCCGCACGGTTGGACACGGCTTCCATGTTGGCCAGTGTGATGTTCTGTGCCACAGTCATCTTCAATGCCAGCCCGTCGTGCTTGCGGTCCTCCGACAGGTAGGCCAGCCCCTGGCGCACGGCATCCCGCGGCGAGTGAATGGTGAGACGCTGCCCGGCCAGAAACACCTCGCCGGCGTCGATGGGGTCGGCACCAAAAATGGCGCGAGCCACTTCGGTGCGGCCGGCCCCCATGAGCCCCGCAAAGCCCAGGATTTCGCCGCGGCGCAGCTCAAAGTTCACGTCGTGAAACACCCCCTGGCGTGTCAGGCCCTGCACGCGTAACAACACGTCGGTAGTGGGCACGGATGTTCTCTTGGGGAATACATCGTCCAGCGAGCGCCCCACCATCTTGGCCACGATCTCCTCCACGCTGGTGTCGGCCAGGCGTTCGGTGGACACGTAGCGTCCGTCGCGCAAGACAGTGACCCGGTCCACGATAAGCGCCAGTTCGTCGAGGCGGTGCGAGATGTAGACAATACCCACCCCTGTACGCTTGAGCTCGTGGATGATGGCAAACAGCCTCTCGGTCTCCGACTCCGTGAGGGACGAGGTGGGTTCGTCCATGATGAGCACCTGGGCGTTGAGCGACAGCGCCTTGGCAATTTCCACCATCTGCCGCTGGGCTACCGACAGGGTTTTGACCAGAGCGTCCGTGGCAATGTCCAGCCCCAACCGGTCCAGGCATTGCCGTGCCTGGCGGCGCAGCGCCGCCCGGTCAATCAGCCAGCCTTTGCGCGGCTCGCGGGCCAGGTAAATGTTTTCGGCCACCGTGAGGTGCGGAGCCAGGTTCAGTTCCTGGTGAATGATGGCAATGCCGGCAGCCTCGGATTCGGCGGTGGATTGGAACTGACAGACCTCGCCGTGGTAGTGCAGGGTTCCCGCATCGGGCTGGTACTGGCCGCTGATCACCTTCATCAACGTCGATTTGCCTGCGCCGTTTTCGCCGCACACCGCGTGTACTTCGCCACTTCGCACCTCAAGGCTCACACCGTCCAGTGCCAGCACCCCCGGGAAGCGTTTGGTAATCCCTTCCAGGCGCAACAGTACGCCAGCCTCGGCGGGGCTGGGCGCGCCGGGGCGCACGGGATCGGACACGGATGACAGCAATGCGAACTCCTCTTGGTGGGGTCAGGGGGACCTGGAGGGATGAATTTGCCGCCCTGCAAATTGGTAAGGCCACCTGACATGAATCGAGGTATTTGGCCTTACCAAGAAGTGCGTGTGTACTGGTATTTACCCGTTGTCGAGGGTCAAAATCGGGGTGAAAAGACGAAAAAAAGCCTGTGCAAATTGCACAGGCCTGACCAGAGTAAAGGGTGACGGCGGAGCTAGGGCCTGTTAACGCTATTTATGCAAGATGCGTTGCGAGTCAAAAAGGCCTTGAGCAAGGCGCAAAACGCAGGCGGGGTGAACCCCGTCAAGGCTTTGCAACGCCAAAACGCAGGCGGGGTGAACCCCGTCAAGGCTTTGCAACGC
>NZ_JBFUBU010000034.1:0-51997 GCF_056405595.1 Polaromonas sp. P1_G1 | reverse complement strand
AGACAGTGGTGCACTGTCCCTATTGCCATGGTTATGAAATCGGCGGCGGCGCCGTCGGCGTGCTGGGAACCGGGCCGATGTCGGTGCACCAGGCGATGCTGTTCGCCGACTGGGGCGAGGTGACGCTGTTCACCCAGGGCGTGGTGGCGGTGTCGCCCGAAGAGCAGGCCTCGCTGATCGCGCGCAAGGTCAAGGTCGAGTCCAGCCCCATTGCCGAATTGCAAGGCGCGGCGCCCGCGCTCGACGGCGTGCTGCTGCGGGACGGCCGGCAGGTGGCGATCAAGGCCTTGCTGGTGGGCACGCAGGTGCGCATGGCCAGCCCGCTGGCGGCGGCGCTGGGCTGCGCGTTTGACGATTCGCCCTTCGGCCCCATCGTGCGCATCGATGCCTGGGGCCTGACCAGCGTGCCCGGCGTCTACGCGGGCGGCGACATGGCCCGCGTGCCGCACAGCATCACTTTTGCCTGCGCCGGCGGGGTGGCGGCCGGCATAGGCCTGCATGCCTCGCTGGTGATGGAAGACGCCCACGGCATGACGCCGGCATAGCGGGCCGGATACAGTGGTTGAAAGCCGCCGCGCAGGCCCCAAGTGTCTTTTTTGGACCCCTGCTTTAACGCCCGCCGCCATGAACCCGCTTGACATCGAAACCATTGAACTGCTGCCCGTAGGCGCCACGCCGCGCCAGCTGTTTGTGCTGCTGCACGATGCGGGCGGCACGGCCGCCGACATGCTGGAGCTGGGCAACTTGCTGGGCGGGGCGTTTCCCGAGGCCGCGGTGCTGATTCCCGAGGGCTTGAGTGGCCCGCACGCCGATGCTGCGGGCGCCGCCGCGGCCGGGCTGGATGATGCGGCGGCCCTGGCCGCACGCGTGGAAGCGCTGGCCGCCTTTGTGCGTGCGCAGCAGCAGCGTTTTGAGATCCTGCAGTCGGACACCGCGCTGGCCGGTTTCGGCGCGGGCGCCAGCCTGGCGCTGGCGTTCAGCGACGCGCACGACGGCCTGGCAGGCCGCCTGCTGTCCTTCGGCGGCGGCTACCAGGTCTGGCCGGCCCGCGCACCGGCGCTGACCACCCTGCACCTGCTGCACGGGCAAAACGACGAGGTCGTGCCGCTGGCGCGCACGCGCAGCGATTTTGACCACCTGATGGAACTGGGCGCCGATGCGACCCTGGACGTGGCCCGCTCGCTGGGCCATGAGCTGCATCCGGCGCTGATGGACCAGGCCGTCACGCGGCTGCAGACCTGTGTGCCGCTGCGGGCCTGGAAAGCCGTCTAGAAAGTTACTGACAGGCCTGGAGCGCTTTGCCTGCTAGCTGCGGCTTGAGCGCATCGAGCTTGGCCTTGATCGCCGCATCGGCGGCGGGCAGCTTCAGCAGCTGGCCGCGCGCTTCGGGCCGCTCCAGCACCACCTTGGCGGTGCGCACGCCGCGCGTGGCGGCCTTGGCCAGTTCGCGTTCGGCCTCGGCCTGCGAGCTGTAATGGCCCAGCGACAGGCCGGGCCCCAGCGCGGGGTTGACCAGGGCCTCGAAGGACACGCCCAGGCCGCGCAACTCGGTGCGTTTTTTGGCCAGGGCGTCTTCGCTGTTGTACTTGCCCATGTAGACGATCCAGCGGCCCGGTTCCACGCTGCTTTCCAGCGTCCAGCTGCCGATGGGCAGGCTGCTTTCGAGGCTGGTGCGCAGGGCAGTGCTTTGTTCGGGGCTGAACAGGCCGGCCTGCAGGCATTCGGCGGCGGCTTGCGCCGGGGTGGCGGGGGATGCGGTGCTTTCGAGCTGGCGCGCATCGGCGGCCGTCAGCAGCTGCATGGCCTGGGGCTTGATCTGCTGGGCCAGGCGCTGCGGTTCGGCCTGGGCGGCCGGGGCATAACCGTAGTCGGCCAGCAGGCCCTGCGTCCAGGCGAAGTAGCCGGCATTGGCCAGCAGCAGCGCCAGCACCAGCAGCCTCAGCATGGGCGCGCGCCTTGCGGGTTGTGCGCCGCCACGGGCCGCACGCTGACTTCGGAGCTGGTGATTTCTTTCATGCCAGCCGCAGTATGCACCAGCAGCGCGCCGTTTTCGCCCGCGCCGTGGGCCGTGCCCACGGTGCCGTCGGAGAGCTGCACGGCCCGGCCGGCCAGCACGTCGCGGGCCGCGAAACGCGCCTGGAAGGGCGCGAAGCCAAAGCGCTCAAACGCCTGCACGGCTTGCACCAGCGGCGGGATGACGCGCAGCAGCACGGCCGGCGCGTCGAGTTCTGGCAGCAGCTCCTGCAGGCTGCCCGGCGGGATGGCGGGCAGCGCGGGCGGGGCCTGCGCGGCGTCCAACGCTACGGCACGGATGTTGATGCCTATGCCGATGACCACATAACGCAGGCCTTCCCAGCTGGCGGTCTCGACCAGGATGCCGGCCAGCTTGCGTTCGCCCTGGGGCGTGGAGAGCCAGAGGTCGTTGGGCCATTTGAGGCCTATGCGCGGCTTGCCGCCCTGGGAGGGTTGGGAGGATTGGGAAGAGGTGAGGGGTTCCAGGCTGTCGGCTACGCTGACACCAGCCACCAGCGACAGGCCCGACCAGTCAGCGGGCGCCAGCGGCAGGCCCAGTGAAAAGGTCAGGCTGTCGCCGCGCCGGCTTTGCCACTGGCGGCCCAGGCGGCCGCGCCCGGCGGTCTGCTGCTCGGCCACCAGCAGCAACGGCTCGGGCCGGGGTTCGGCGGTGGGGCTGCCGCGAAAGCGACGCATGAGCTCGGTGTTGCTGGAGTCGATCTCGGGCAGCACCTCCACCGTGAAGCCCGGCAGCGAGGGCGCCAGGGCCTCCCAGAGCGCTTCGGCGGGCCATCGGATGGGGGATGAGGGGGTGGTCATGAAAAGCCCAGGCCCTGGGGCCTGGCGGATGTCTGCGGCGGAGGAAAACCCGGGTCAGTCTTTCTTTTTCTTCTTGGGTTTCTTGTCGGCTTTCTTGTCAGCCTTCTTCTCAGCCTTCTTTTTATCCGCCTTGGCCTCGGCCTTTTTATCGGCTTTTTTGGCCGACTTCTTCTTGCCCTTGGCCTTCTTGTCGTCGTCCTTGGGCGCCAGCAGCGTGCCGCGGCAGTTCTTGGCGCCGCACCAGCAGGGGTATTCGGCCAGCAGCTTCTTGGTATAGGGCGCGTCGATGATCAGGCCGTAGTCGTAGAACAGCTCTTCGCCGGCCTTGATGTTGCGCAGCGCCTTGATGAAGACGCGGCCGCCCTCTTCGTCGGCTTCGCAGTTGGGCTTGCAGCTGTGGTTGATCCAGCGCGAGGAGTTGCCGCCGTGCTTGGCGTCGATCACATGCTCTTCGTCGATGTGGAAGTAGAAGGTGTGGTTCGGGTCCTTGGGGTCGTGCGGGTGGCGGCGCAGCGCCTCTTTCCAGTTGATGATCTCGCCCACGTATTCGATCAGGGTCTCGCCTTCGGCCAGGTCCTGCACGGCGAAGACGCCTTTGCCGTGCACGCCGGAGCGCCGTGTCTGGATGCGCCGGCCGTCGGTGGCGGGAGCCGTTGCGGTGGGCATGGAAGGAAGCGGCGCGATGGGTGCGGAAGCCTGGTTTTTTGACACGACGTATTTTTTTGGTATGGTTAATTCATGCATGTGCGCGTGCGCGCGTATGCGTGCGCACCCGCGCGCGTACATGCGCGAGAAGCCGCTATTGTAGTGATGCCCCGCGAAGTCCCCCAGGAGCTCTCCATGTTCAAACGCCGAAACCTGCTGCAGACGACCGCCGCCCTCGTGGCCGGGCTGGGCCTGCCGGCGTGGGCCAAAGGCGGGGAAAGTCCGCTGCCCAAGCTTGGCGCCACCCTGGTTTTGCCGCCTGTGGCGCTGCTGGACGGCAGCGCCTGGAGGCCCTCCGGGGTGGGCGGAAAGACGCTTGTGGTGTACTGGTGGGCCAGCTGGTGCCCTTTTTGCGCGGTGCAATCGCCCCATATAGAAGCACTGTGGCGGGCCCAAAAGGCCCAGGGCCTGGAGGTGCTGGCGCTGTCCATCGACAAGCAGCCGGCCGCCGCGGCCACATATATGAAGACCAAGGGCTACAGCTTTCCCGCCGGGATGCTGACCCCCGAAGTCGCCAAATTCCTGCCCAAGCCGGTGGGCCTGCCCGTGGTGGTGGTGCTCAAGGTGTCGGCGGATGGCCGTGAAGGCAAAGTCGTATTCGCTGAAAGCGGGGAAATGTTCCCCGAAGATGTAGAAGGTTTGAAGAAGTACATATGAAAACCCTTGTGATTGCAGAAAAGCCCTCGGTGGCGCAGGACATCGTCCGCGCCATCACGCCGACGGCCGGCAAGTTTGAAAAACACGATGAATATTTCGAGAGCGACGACTGGCTGGTCACCTCGGCCGTCGGCCACCTGGTCGAAATCCAGGCGCCCGAAGAGTTCGACGTCAAGCGCGGCAAATGGAGTTTCTCCAACCTGCCGGTGATCCCGCCCTACTTCGACCTCAAACCCATCGACAAGACCAAGACGCGGCTCAACGCCATCGTCAAGCTGGCCAAGCGCAAGGACGTGGGCAACCTCGTCAACGCCTGCGACGCGGGCCGCGAAGGTGAGCTGATTTTTCGCCTGATCCAGCAATACGCGGGCAGCAAGCTGCCGGTCAAGCGCCTGTGGCTGCAGTCCATGACGCCGGCCGCGATCCGCGAGGGCTTTGACAGCCTGCGCAGCGAAAAGCAGATGCAAGGGCTGGCCGACGCGGCGCGTTCGCGCTCGGAGGCCGACTGGATGGTCGGCATCAACGGCACCCGGGCCATGACGGCTTTCAACTCGCGCGACGGCGGTTTCTTCCTGACCACCGTGGGCCGCGTGCAGACGCCGACGCTGTCGGTGGTGGTGGAGCGCGAGGAAAAAATCCGCAAGTTTGTGAGCCGCGACTACTGGGAAATCCACGCCTCCTTCCTGGCCGAGGCCGGCGAATACCCCGCCAAGTGGTTCGACCCGAAATGGAAGAAAGCCGCGGCCAATGCCGACAACACGGAACCCGACGCCGAGCTGAGGGCCGACCGCGTCTGGTCCGAGCGCGAAGCGCTGGCGATTGCCGAGGCCGTGCGCGGCAAGGCCGCCACGGTGACGGAAGAAAGCAAGCCCACCACGCAGGCGGCCGGCCTGCTGTTCGATTTGACTTCTTTGCAGCGCGAGGCCAACGGCAAGTTCGGCTTCTCGGCCAAGACCACRCTGTCCATCGCSCAAAGCCTGTAYGARCGYCACAAGGCSCTGACCTACCCGCGTACCGATTCGCGCRMSCTGCCCGAAGACTATTTGCCGGTGGTCAAGCAGACCTTTGAAATGCTGGCCGGCAGCGGCATGCGGCACCTGGCGCCGCATGCGGCGACGGCCATCAAGGGCAACTACATCAAGCCCAGCAAGCGCATCTTCGACAACGCCAAGGTCAGCGACCACTTCGCCATCATCCCCACGCTGCAGGCGCCCAGCGGCCTCAGCGAAGCCGAACAAAAGCTTTACGACCTGGTGGTGCGCCGCTTCATGGCGGTGTTCTTCCCGAGCGCCGAATACCTGGTGACCACGCGCATCTCGCAAGCCGTGGGCCACAGCTTCAAGACCGAGGGCAAGGTGCTGGTCAAGCCGGGCTGGCTCGCGATTTACGGCAAGGAAGCCGCCGACGAAGTGGCCGACGCCAAGGACGGCGACAAGGGCCAGAGCCTGGTGCCGGTCAAGCCCGGCGAGATGGTGCGCGCCGAAGTCGTCGAGGCCAAGGGCCTGAAGACCCGTCCGCCCGCCCGCTATTCGGAAGCCACGCTGCTGGGCGCCATGGAAGGCGCCGGCAAGACGATTGACGACGACGAGCTGCGCGAAGCCATGCAGGAAAAAGGCCTGGGCACGCCGGCCACGCGCGCCGCCACGATTGAAGGCCTGATCGCCGAGAAATACATGCTGCGCGAAGGCCGCGAGCTGATCCCCACGGCCAAGGCCTTCCAGCTGATGACGCTGCTGCGCGGCCTGGGCGTGGAGGAACTCTCCAAGGCCGAACTGACCGGCGAGTGGGAGCACAAGCTCGCGCAGATGGAACACGGCCAGCTGAGCCGCGAAACCTTTATGGCCGAGATCGCGGCCATGACGGAAAACCTCGTCAACAAGGCCAAGGGCTATGACAAGGACACGATTCCCGGCGACTATGCCACGCTTTCCGCGCCCTGCCCCAACTGCGGCGGCGTGATCAAGGAAAACTACCGCCGCTACACCTGCACCGGCAAAAAAGGCGACGACGGCTGCGGCTTCAGCTTCGGCAAGACGCCGGCCGGCCGCACCTTTGAAGTGGCCGAGGTCGAGCAGTTCCTGCGCGACAAAAAGATCGGGCCGCTGGACGGCTTCCGCTCCAAGGCCGGCTGGCCTTTCACCGCCGAGATGGTGATCAAGTTCGACGAAGAGACGAAGAACTACAAGCTCGAATTCGACTTCGGCGACGACAAGAACGGCGAAACCGGCGAGATCGTCGACTTCGGCGAGCAGCAGTCGCTGGGCCCCTGCCCGCGCTGCGCCGCGCGGGTGTTCGAGCTCGGCAAGAACTATGTCTGTGAAAAGTCCGTGCCCACGCTGGCGCAACCCACACCCAGCTGCACCTTCAAGACCGGCCAGGTCATTCTGCAGCAGCCCATCGAGCGCGAGCAGATGCACAAGCTGCTGGAAACCGGCAAGACCGACCTGCTCGACAAGTTTGTCTCCATGCGCACGCGCCGCCCCTTCAAGGCCATGCTGGCCTGGGACAAGGAGGCCGACAAGGTGAACTTCGAGTTCGCGCCGTCGAAATTCCCGCCGCGCAAGCCGGCGGCGGCCAAGACCGGCACCGTGAAAACGCCCTTCGGCAAGACCGTCGCGGTGAAGGCCGCGAAGGCGCCGGCCGCGAAGAAGGCCGCGGCCAAGAAAGCACCCGCCGCCAAAACCGCCAAGCCCAAAACGCCGCGCGTCGCCAAGCCGGGCGCAGGCCTCAAGCCCAGCGCCGCGCTGGCCGCGGTGATAGGCACCGAACCGGTGGCGCGCACCCAGGTCATCAAAAAGCTCTGGGACTACATCAAGGCCGAGGGGCTGCAGGACGCGGCCAACAAGCGTGCCATCAACGCCGACGCCAAGCTGTTGCCGGTGTTCGGCAAGCCGCAGGTCACGATGTTCGAACTCGCCGGCATCGTCGGCAAGCACCTCACAGCGGAATAAGGCCTCGCGGAGAGCCGGCGGTCTTTCAGGCCACCGGCTCGGGCAGCTGCCGCAATGCGTGCAGCTGCGAGCCAAAAATCACGATCGCCTGCAAAGCAAAGCCCGCCAGTGCCAGCCACAGGCAGGCGGCTTCGCCCCACGATGCGCCGACCACGCCGCCCAGTGCCGCTCCTATAGGCCGTGAACCGGCGTTGACGGCCAGGAACACGGCCGAGACGCGGCCCAGCATGGCGTGGGGTGTGATGCTCTGGCGCAAGGTGGTGGAGGTGATGGTCCAGACGATGGGGCCGACGCCGAACAGGAAGAACGACAGGCCCGCCAGCACGCCGCTGGGAATGAACAGCGTGGCCACCATGGTCGCGGCGGCCAGCACCGACACGGCCGGGCCGAGCTGGATGGCGCGGCCGAAAGGCATGGCCGCCACCACACGCGGCGACAGCAGCGCGCCCAGCACCATGCCCGCACCGTAAGCGCCCAGAGTGATGCCCACGCCTTGCGCCGTCAGGCCCAGCACGCGCACCGCATAAGGCACATAAGCCGCCTGCAGTACAAACCAGGCGATGTTCCAGACGATGCCTGTGAGCACCATGGGGCGCAGATAGGGCTGGCGCCAGACAAATTGCGCGCCGTCGCGAATCTCAAGCAGCGCATGGCGGCCCACGGCTGGTGTGCGGGCCGGCTCGCGCAGGCTGAACAGCAGGCCGGCGGCCGAGGCCGACAAAATCGCCGCCAGCACAAAGGCCGCCGGCGCCCCGGCCCAGGCGACCAGCGCCCCGGCCAGCGCCGGCCCGGCCGCGAAGGCCATGCTGCGCGCCAGCTCCAGCCGGCCGTTGGCGCGTGCCAGCGCTTCACGCGGCACGATGGCYGGCACCAGCGCGGGCGCGGCCACGCTGAAGCACACGGTGCCCACGGCGCCGATAAAACCGAGCAGCGCCAGCCCGGCGATCGACAGATGGCCCGTGAGCACCATGGCCAGCAGCGCCAGCAAGGACAGCGCGCGCAGGGTCTCGGCCGCCACCATCAGGCGGCAGCGCGAGACCCGGTCGGCCAGTAAACCGAGGGGGATGGCCAGCAGCAGGAAAGGCAGGGTCTGCAGCGCCGCCAGCAGGCCGATCTCGCCCGGCCCGGCGCCCAGCACCAGCACCGCGACCAGCGGCACGGCCGCCAGGCTCAGCTGTTCGGCCGATTGGGCCGCGAGGTTGGACCAGGCCAGGCGCTGGAAGGGAATGGGGAGTGGGGTGTGCATGTGGCAAGCCTGATGAGCCTGCCATTCTGCATGCGGCCGCGTTATCGTGCTGGCCGTTACCGGACCTGCGAAGGCCGCGGTGCAGCCCTCAATGTAGTTGTAGCGCCGGCCAGCCCCGCTTGCCGCCGATGGCCGCGAGGGTCGCGTCGGCATTCACCGTCACCGGGTGCTTGACGGCTTCGAGCAGCGGCAGGTCGTTGATCGAATCACTGTAGGCCGTCGTCTTGCAGTCCTTGAAATGCAGGCCGCGCGCGGCGAGCCAGGCATGCAGGCGCTCGACTTTGCCTTCGCGCATGTTGAGCACGCCGGTGGTGCTGCCGGTGAACAGGTCGCCGCGCATCTCGGGCTCGGTGGCGATCAGGTGCTCGATGTCGAAGTAGATGGCCGTGAGTTCGGTGATGAAGCGGTTGGTGGCCGTGGTCAGGACAACCAGGTCGCCCGCCTCGAGGTGCTTGTCGACCAGCGCCAGCGCGGCGGGTGTCACGCGCGGCACGATCCAGTCGGCCAGGAATTCCTGCCGCAGCGGCTCCCACTCCTCCGCCGTTCGCCCGGCCAGTGTGCCCACGTAAAAATCGGCGAACTCCTTGAGCCCGACGGTGCCGGCCTTGTAGCGCGCCGCCATGTCGGCGTTGCGCGCGGTGAACTCGGTTTTACCCAGGATGCCCTTCTTGATCAGGAAATCGCACCACAGCACGTCGCTGTCACCGTTGAGCACGGTGTGGTCCAGGTCGAAGAGGGTGAGCTTCATGGTCAGGGATTGCGCAAGTGCCAGGCTTTGGGGCGGGTAAAGGTCTGGATGCCGTAGGTCGACAGCGTCAGGCCCACGCCGGAGTCGCCATAACCGCTCCAGGGCAGGCGCGGGCTCACGCGGTCGCAGCAGTTCCAGTAGACGCTGCCGGCGTTGACCTTGGCCAGCAGGGCCCTGGCGCGTGCTTCGTCGGGCGTGAACACGCCGGCCGTCAGGCCGTAGCGCGTGTCGTTCATGAGTTTCACGGCCTCGGCATCGCCCGAAACCTTCTGGATGCCGATCAGGGGGCCGAAGCTTTCCTCGCGCATGAGTTCCATGCTGTGGTTCACGTTGCTGAAGACCGTGGGCTCGTACCAGTTGCCGGGGCCGGCCCCGCGTTTGCCGCCGGCCAGCAGGGTGGCGCCCTTGGCTTTGGCGTCGGCAACCTGGGCGTCCAGCACGTCGAGCTGGGGGGCGCGCGTGATGGCGCCGATATAAGTGTCTTCACTCATGGGGTCGCCCATCTTGAAGGTCTTCACCGTTTCCAGGAAGGCGGTGACGAAGGCGTCGTAAATCTTTTCGTGCACATAGATGCGCTCGACCGAGCAGCAGCTCTGGCCGGTGTTGTACATCGCGCCGTCGGCCAGCGACTCGGCCGCGTTCTTGACGTTGGCGTCTTCGCTGACATAGGTCGGGTCCTTGCCGCCCAGCTCGAGCTGCAGCTTGGCCATGCGCGGGCCCATGGCCTGCGCGATCTTGGCGCCGGTCGCATACGAGCCGGTGAAGAAAAGGCCGTCGATTTTCTGCTCCATCAGCGCCGCACCCACCGCACCGCCGCCGATCAGCGGGATGAAAACGTCCTGCGGCACGCCGGCCGCATGCAGCAGGCGCGCGATCGCCACGCCGGTCATGGCGGCGTATTCCGAAGGCTTGTAGAGCACCGCGTTGCCGGTGAGCAGGGCCGGGATGAAGACGTTGCCGCCGACGAACCAGGGGTAGTTCCAGGCCGAGATGTTGGCGACCACGCCCAGCGGCGTGTGCTCGATCTGCTCGGTCATGCCGCCTTCGTTGAACACGGTCTGCACATCGGTGGCAGCGCTGACCTCGGCCAGGAAGAAGTCGATGCGTCCCAGCAGGCCGTTGAGCTCGTTGCGCGACATCTTGAGCGGCTTGCCGGTCTCGCGCGTCATGACGGCGGCCAGCGCGTCGAGCTCGGCGACCACGCCCGCGCGAAAGCGCGTGATGCAGGCCTTGCGCTCGGCCAGGGGCACGGCCGCCCAGGCGGGCTGCGCCGCGCGCGCGCGTTTGGCCTTGGCGGTGACGGAGGCCGCGTCGTCGGCGGGCAGTTCGGCGATCGGTGCGCCGGTGGCGGGATTCTGGATGGTGAGTGTGTTCATGCTGGTCTGGTTTTGTGTTTGGCGGCGGCCACGGCCGTGAGGAAGTCGTCGAGCACGGCGGCGTCGTCTATGGTGTCGGAGCCGGGTTTGTGGAATTCAGGGTGCCACTGGGTGGCGGCGATGTAGCTTTTGGTCTTGTCCTTGCGGCGTATGGCCTCCACGATGCCGTCGTCCACACTGAAGGCCTCGGCCTCGAATTCGGGCGACAGGTCCTTGATGCCCTGGTGGTGGATGCTGTTGACGCGCGCGCGCTCCACGCCGGGGTACAGCGCCGACAGCCGCGAGCCCTGGACGATGTTGACGCTGTGGAAGTTCTGGTCGTAGGTCGCGGCGTCGCGGTGCACAAAGGAGTCGGGCACCTGGGTGTTGATGTCCTGGTACAGCGTGCCGCCGAAGGCCACGTTGAGCAGTTGCAGGCCGCGGCAGACGCCGAAGACCGGCTTGCCGGCCCGTTCAAACGCGGCCACCAGGGCCTTGTCGTATTCGTCGCGCACGCGGTCACCCGACCATTTTTCTTCCAGCGGATTCTCGCCGTAGCTGCCGGGCCAGACGTCGGCGCCGCCATGCAGCACCAGGCCGTCCAGCCACTGCGCGTAGTGTTCGTAAGTCACGTCGCCACGCTGCGTGCTGCCCGTGGGGCAGGGCACCATGACGACCATGGCGCCCGAGGACATGACCCAGTGCGCGATGGATTGCTCGACGTATTGCAGCGTCTTGCCGGTGAAGTAGGAGCGTGTCGGGTCGGCGTGCGAGAAGCAGGCTGACAAGCCGATCTTGAGACGACTGGCGGCGATCATAAAGCCGCCTCGAACAAGCGTTCAAAGTCTTCAGCCTTGCAAGGCCGCGGATTGGTCTGGTGGCAGATATCGGCCGTGGCGATCTCCACCAGGCGCGGCAGGTGCTCACGCTTGACGCCGTGGGCCGACAGCGAGCCGGTGATGCCCACGCTTTCCTTGAGCTGCTTGAGCCAGGGTACCAGGGCCTTGCCGCCGCCGGCCACGCCGCAGACATGGGCCAGCTCGTCGAACTTGGCGGGCGCCGACTCATAGTTCCAGGCCAGCACGGTGTCTATCATCAGCGCGTTGGCCAGGCCGTGGTGCAGGTCGCAGACGGTGCCCAGCGCATGCGCGCAGGAATGCACCGCGCCCAGGTCCTTCTGGAAGGCGATGGCGCCCATCATGGAGGCCATCATCATGTCGCTGCGCGCCTGCAGGTTGGAGGGCTCCTTGACGGCGGTGAGCAGTGCACGCGCGGCGATGCGCGTGCCCTCAAGCGCGATGCCGTCGCACAGCGGGTGATAGGCCGGCGAGAGATAGCTTTCGATGTTGTGGGTGAGTGCATCCATGCCGGTAGCGGCGGTGACGTGGGGCGGCAGGCCCAGTGTGAGTTCCGGGTCGGCGAACACCACCTTGGCCAGGATCTTGGGGCTGAACACCACGCGTTTTATGTGCGTGTCGTTCTCGCTCACGACCGAGGAGCGTCCGACTTCGGAGCCGGTGCCCGAGGTGGTGGGCAGGGCCACAAAGTAAGGAAGCTCGTTGACGATGGGCCGCACCTGGGGATGGTCCCAGACGTATTCGAGGATGTCGCCTTCATGCGTGGCGGCAATGCCGACCACCTTGGCCACGTCCAGCGCCGCGCCGCCACCGAAGCCGATCACGCAGTCGGCCTTGTGCGCCTTGTACGCGGCCGCGCCGTCCATCACCTGGCTGCAGGTCGGGTTGCCGAAGACGCCTGAGAACACGGCCACGTCGAGGCCGCCCAGGTGGGTCTTGAACTCGGCCAGCACGGGCAGCGCACCCAGGGCCTTGTCGGTCACGATCAGCGGGCGTTTGCAGCCGGCGGCCAGCAGGGTTTCGGCAACCTGCTTGCGCGCRCCGGCGCCGAAACGGATGGCGGTGGGGAAGGAAAAATTGGTGGTGCTCATGGGGTGTCTTTTTTCGGTTGGCGGTAAGGGTCAGGTGGCGGAAGTCAGCTGCAAATACATATGCTGTTTGCCGAACGGTACGCCGTTCACGCGGATGGCGTCGGGCTCCACGCCAAAAGCCGCGAAGCCGGCGCGTTCATAGAGGGCGGCGGCTTGCCGGTTGCCCTCGGTCACGGTCAGGATCAGCAGTTCCACGCCCGCGGCCCTGGCCGCCTGCACGACGGTGTTGACCAGGGCCAGGCCCAGGCCCCTGCCGCCGTATTCGGGCGCGACGTACATGGCGACCAGCGTGGCCTTGTGGCGGTTCTTCAGCCGGGTTTCGCGCGTCATGCCGACCACGCCGGCCAGGGCGCCTTCGATGAAGCCGCCCCACATCACGGTGTCCGACGTGGCGGACAGGCGCTTTTCGGTGTCGGCCGGCGGGCGCAGGTTTTCTTCCTCGAAGCTGGAAGTGAAGGCGTCGGGATGCTCGCGCAGGCCGCGCAGGCGCAGTTCCCGGTACACCGGTGCGTCGGAGATTTCAAGGCGGCGAATCTGCATCAAGTCCTTAAATGATCTCAAAATAGCGTTTCATTTCCCAGTCGGTCACGGCGTCCAGCCACTGGCGCCACTCCCACTCGCGTGTGGCCGAGAAGTGGTCCACGAAAGTATCACCCAGCCAGTCGCGCGCAATCGCCGATTTCTGGAAAATCCGCGTGGTTTCTATCAGGGTGCGCGGCGCGCGGGCGATGTGTTCGGCCCCGGCGTTGGTGCCGGTGATGGGCGCGCCCAGCTTCAGGCCTTTTTCAACACCGTGCAGGCCGGCCGCGATCACCGCCGCCATGGCCAAGTAGGGGTTSACGTCGGCACCCGGGCAGCGGGTCTCCAGCCGGGTGGCCTTGGGGCTGCCGGCGATCACGCGAAAGCTCGCGGTGCGGTTGTCCATGCCCCAGGTTGGTTTGACSGGSGCCCAGAAACCGTCGACCAGGCGCTTGTAGCTGTTGATAGTAGGCCAGATCATGGGGCCGAACTCCATCATGCAGGCGACCTGGCCGGCGATGTAGCTCTCGAACAGCTTGCTCATCTTGCGGGCGTTTTTCGCGTCGTAGAACAGGTTGTTCTTGCCGTCGGACAGGCTCTGGTGGATGTGGCCGCTGCAACCCGGCAGCTGCTGGTGCGGTTTGGCCATGAAGCTGGGCATGATGCCGAAGCGCGAGCCGATTTCCTTGGCGCCGGTCTTGAACAGGATGGCGCGGTCGGCCTGCTCCAGCGCTTCGCTGAAGGCGATGGCGACCTCGTAGACGCCGGGGCCGGTCTCGGTGTGCAGGCCCTCGATCGGGATGCCGAAGGCCAGCATCTCGTCCATGATGGCGTTGAAGAAGCCCTGGTTCTGGTTCATGCGCAGCAGCGAATAGCCGAACATGCCGGGTGTGAGTTTTTCGGCGCCCACGCCGTTCTTGGCGGCCCAGCTCTGCGGCGTCTCCAGGAAGTTGAACCACTCGAACTCCATGCCCGTCATGGGCATGAGGCCCATCTTTTCGGCGCGCTTGAGTACCCGCTTGAGCGTTTGGCGCGGGCAGACGGCATGCGGCGTGCCGTCTGCGTTGACGAACTCGCCCAGCACAAAAGGCACTTTGTTGTCCCAGGGCACGTGGCGCAGCGTGGCCAGATCCAGCCGGGCCAGCGCGTCGGGAAAGCCGTGCTGCCAGCCGGTCACCGTGGTGTTGTCGTAGCAGTTGTCCATCATGTCCCAGCCCAGCACCACGTCGCAAAAACCGAAGCCGCCGCCGGGATAGGGTTCGGCCGCGCCGAAGAATTTGTCCTTGTGCAGGTATTTGCCGCGCAGCACGCCGTCGATGTCGCTGACGGCGACCTTCATCTTGTTGGCCCCCGACTTGCGCAGCGCGTCGAGCACACCGCGCGAGGCGGAGGGGGTGGGAGCTTTTTTGGCCATGGTCTGGGTCGCCTTGTGGTTCAGGGATGGGCGGCGGCGCGGCCCTTTTCGGCCAGGCTGATCGCGAATTCTTCTTCTGGTGAGAGGATCAGCCGGTGCCGGCCCATTACCGCGAAGTAGCTGACGCCGATGGCGAACCACAGCGCGACCCAGAGCACGCCGATGCGGTAGATCGGGTCGCTGAGCTGGAAGTAGATGGTGACCAGCGCGATCAGCAGGGTCAGCACGGCGCCCGGCACGCCCAGCGGGCTGCGGTAGGGGCGCTCCATGTTTGGCAGCTTGCTGCGCAGCCGGATAAAGGACAGCGCCTGCATCACATAGGAAAACATGGCGCCGAAGACCGCCATGTTCAGCAAGGTGCCGCCGATCACGGCGGAGCCCTTGTCGACGCCCAGCGTGAACCACAGCACGAACATCACCACCAGCGCGACCACCGAGCCGACGATCATGGCGATGTGCGGCGTCTTGCGGCTGCCGTGCGTGACTGACAGCGCCGAGGGGAAGTAGCCGGCCCGGCTCAGCGAATAGATCTGCCGGCCCTTGGCGAAGATGATGGTGTGGAAACTCGCCACCAGGCCCAGTACCGCCACCAGCGCCAGCACCTTGGCGATGCCGCTTCCGTAGATCGCCTTGAAGCCGTCCAGCAGCGGCTCGGCCGAGGTGCTGAGCGCGTGCGAGCCTATGCCGGCGACCGAGGGGTTGAGCCACAGGATCATGAAGGCGGAAACAATCAGCGTGAAGATGCCGGCAATGATGCCGCGCGGCATGTCGCGGCGCGGGTCCACCGACTCTTCGGCCGCCAGTGGCAGCTGCTCGATGGCCAGGAACAGCCAGACGGCAAAAGGCAGGGCCGCGAGCACGCCGCCGAAACCCATCGGCAGGAAGGGGCCGCGGCCCTCGGGCAGCACGGCGCCGCCGGCGCCCACGTTCATGGCCCAGCGCGCGAAGTCGATCTTCGGCAGGGCGCTGACCCAGAAGGCCACCAGGCAGGCCAGCGCCAGCAGCGTGACGGCCAGCGTGATCTTGAAGGACAGCTCGACGCCGATGATGTTCAGGCCTATGAAGACGACGTAAAAGCCTATCCACCACAGCGGCTGCCAGGCCGGCGGCGTGCCGAAGATGCTGCCCATGTAGCTGCCGATGAAAAACACGATGACGGCCGGCGTCAGCACGTATTCCACGTTCTCGGCCAACCCGGTCAAAAAGCCGCCCCAGGGCCCCATGGCGGTGCGGGCGAAGGAATAGGCACCGCCGGTGTGCGGCAGCGCGGGCGACATTTCGGCCAGCGAAAAGGTCAGCCCCAGGTACATCACGGAAATGATGATGGTGGCCAGCAGCATGCTGCCCCAGCCGGTGGCCAGGCCCAGGTTCCAGCCGGCGAAGTGGCCCGAGATCACGGCGCCCACACCGAGGGCCCAGAGCGACCAGACGCCGGCATAGCGACGCAGTCCCCTCTTTTCAAAGTAGCTGCCGTCGACTTTCGCGTACTGGACGCTGGAACGTTCTGACATGGGTACCTCCTTAGAGCTTGCAGGGTTGAGGGCCCGGTGGGGCCACCTTGCATCCTAGGGCGGGGGTGGGCGCGCTGAAATCCCATTTCGGCAAGTTGCGCGGATGAGGCGCCGGCAAAGTGAGCGAAAGTAAGTCGAACTGTTTCAAAGCGTAGCTTGCATGCGGCACGAATCCTGCAAGAATGCGGCGATGGCACATCCTTCCGATACCGCCCAGCCGGCCCCACCGGCTCTGTTGTCTCACGCGTCGTTTGCCGACGCGGACGAGCAGGCCGCTGCGCTCACGGGCTGGAACCAGAGCTACCTGCAGCTTTCGCGCGGTGCGTTCGGCGGAGAAGTGCGACAGCTTGAGTTCGCGGGCTTGCGACTCTTTGTGGAAAGCCTTCGGGAATCGGTCTACCAGACCGGCCAGATCCGCGAAGGTGCGCTGGCCTTGGGTTTGCCGCTGCAGGTTGATGGGCCCAGTGTGTTTTGCGGCGCGCCCAGTGATGCAGGGGCGCTGCATGTGTTTTCGGGCGAGTCGGGTTTTGAGTTCCGCTCGTCCCGCCGCCATGTGATGTTGGGACTGGAGCTGGATGAGGCTGCCTGGCGCCGCTGCGGTGAGCATGACCCGGCGCTGCAGGCCCGGCTCGGTGCGCAGGCCGGCTTGCGCCGGCTGGACGGCGCGGCGCAGGCGGGGCTCAGGCAGTGCCTGACCGGCGTGCTGGATACCGTGGAAGCGGCCCCTGCGCTGCTGCAATCGCCCGCCGTGCAGGCCGCCATGCTCGACACGGTGATGGAGCAACTCGGCCGGGTTCTTGCACCGACGGGTAGCGTCGATTCTGTCGGCACCCACGGGCATTGGGCGCTGACGCGGCGCGCCCGCGAGCTGGTGCATGCGCAACTCGATCAGCCGCCCACGGTGCTGGCGCTGTGCGAGCAACTCGGCGTGAGCCGGCGCACCTTGCAAAACGGTTTTCAGACAGCGCTGGGCATCAGCCCATTGGCCTATCTGCGCGCCGTGCGCCTGAACGCCGCCCGGCAGGCGCTGAAGACCGCCACGTCCGTGACGGCGGCTGCAACCGACCTGGGGTTTTGGCATTTTGGTCATTTCGCGCACGACTACCAGCAAATGTTTGGCGAGCTGCCCTCCGAAGCATTTCGCCGAAATCACTAGGCCCCCACGCTCCCCACTTCGTGTGGTTCGCTGCCCCCCGAGGGGGCCGCTGCGCCTGCGGCCCGGCAAAGCCGGTTCCGCGGCCCCTGCTGGTGAAGACACGTTGCCAGGTCCTACGACCCGCGAGCGTGGGATCTCTGTTCAGGCGGCTGGAGCGGCAGAGGTGATGCCCATGTCCTGCAGGGCACCCGCTACGGCCTGGACTGCCTGCGCCATCTCGTTCGGGCCTATGGCGCCTATGCAGCCGACCCGGAAAGTTTCCACCTGGGTCAGCTTGCCCGGGTATAGGACAAAACCGCGATCTCGTGCGGCGGCATAGAACTTCTTGAAGTCGTAGCGGCTGTCGGCCGGTGCGTGGAAGGTCACGATGATGGGCGCCTGGATGGCCGGGTCCAGGAAGGGCTTGAAGCCGAGTCGGGCCATGCCGTCGACCAGCGTGCGGTAGTTGTCCTCATAGCGGGCCAGGCGCGCGGGCTGGCCGCCTTCTTCCTCGAACTGGGCAATCGCCTCGGCCAGCGCCACCACCACGTGGGTGGGCGGCGTGAAGCGCCACTGCGTGGTCTTTTCCATATAGGCGTACTGGTCGTGCAGGTCCATGGCCAGTGACTGGCTGCGGCCGGCGCAGCCGTCGAGCACCGCCTTGCGGATAAAGACGAAGCCCATGCCGGGCACGCCCTCCAGGCATTTGCCGCTGGCGGCCACCAGCGCGTCGAAGTGCACCTTGCGCGCGTCGATTTCAATCGCGGCGAAGGAGCTCATGGCATCCACCAGCAGGCCCTTGCCATGGGTTTTGCAGACGTCGGCCACTTCCTTGAGCGGGTTGAGCACGCCGGCGCCGGTCTCGCAATGGATCAGCATGACGTGGGTGATGCTGGTGTCGGCTTCCAGCATGGCGTCCAATGCGGCGGGCGAGACCTGGGCGGCCTCGTCGAAAGGCATGACGGTGCAGCGCCGGCCCATCAGCGTGGTGAGTTTTGCCGCGCGTTTGCAGTACGCGCCGTTGTCCATCACCAGTACATGGCCGTCGCGTGGCACCACGGTGGCCACCGCCGCCTCCACGCTGAAAGTGCCGCTGCCCTGGAGCGGCACGACGACGTGCGAATCCTGACCGTGGATGACGTCCAGCAGGCTTTTGCGCACGCTGGCGGTGACGGCGTTGAAATCGCTGTCCCAGGAGCCCCAGTCTTTGAGCATCGCGAGCTTGGTGCGCAAGGTGGTCGTTAACGGACCGGGCGTCAAAAGGATTTTGTCTCTGTCCATGGGTTTGTCTCTTTATGGAAGTCGCGGGAAAAGGTCAGGAATCAACGTGAACTGGTGCGCCAAGCTTGTGTGCGGCGGTTGACCCACCATGCGAGCGCCATGAACAGCAGCGTGGCAATGCTCGAGGCAGCGCCTATCAGCACCGCCATGGCCGCCGCGGCGCCGATCTCGCCGGCCTCGTCGAGGTTCAGGATGGCGATGGAGGCGACCTTGGTTTCGGGCGAGTAGAGGAAGACGACGGCGGAGATCGTCGTCATGGCGTTGATGAAGAAATAGCGCGCGATGTCGACCAGGGCCGGCGTGCAGATCGGCAATGTCACGCGCCAGAAGGTCTTGAAGAAGGGCACCTTGAGCGAGGCGCTGACGGCTTCGAATTCACCGTCGAGTGCCTTGAGCGCCGTCACGGCCGTGAGGTGGCCGGTGGTGTAGAAGTGCACGATGGTGCACAGCGTGAGCAGGGTCAGCGTGTGGTACAGCCCGTTCAGCGGGTTGTCGGGTGCGTTGAAGAAAAAGATATAGCCCAGGCCCAGCACCAGGCCGGGCACCGCCATGGGCAGCATGGCCAGCATGCGCACAAAACCGCGCAGGCCATCCATGCCCTTGGTTTTTTCGAGCAGGTAGGCGCTGACGAACACCAGGGCGGTGCCGAAGAAGGCCGTGCCCGCCGCCATCTTGAGGCTGTTGAGGAAGCCGACGCCGACTTCCGCATCGACCAGACCCATGGTGTAGTGGCGCAGGCTGGGCGTGAGGTTGTAGGGCCAGAAACTCGCGAAGGAGGCGAACACCGCCATGCCCAGCATGGCCAACACCAGGAAGGCAATCGCGCAGCAGTACAGCGTCATGGCCCAGTCGTAGCCGCGCGAGGGCGTGGGCCGGTAGGGCACGGCGCGCGCCGTCAGCATCGCGGTCTGGCGCTTGCTGACGTATTTGTCGACCGCGAAGGTCAGCACGGCCGGCGCCAGCAGCAGGATGGCGACGACCGCGCCCTTGGCGAAGTCCTGCTGGCCTATGACCAGCTTGAAGACGTCGGTGGCCAGCACGTTGAAGTTGCCGCCTATCACTTTCGGAATGCCGAAGTCGGTCATGACCAGCGTGAAGGTGACCAGCGCCGCCGAGATCAGGCCGTACTTGGCGCCTGGCAGGGTGATGGTGAAGAACTTGCGCCTGGCGCTGGTGCCCATGGCGTCGGCGGCTTCATACAGGCGCGCGTCCGACAGCGTGAGCGCCGTGACCAGGATCATCAGCGCGTGCGGGAACACCGCGAAACATTCGGCCACCACGATGCCGGGCGCGCCGTAAATCTGGTCTATGCCGATGCCCTGCATCCAGCCCTTGAGCACGCCCTGGTTGCCGAACCAGTAGATCAGCGAAATCGCCGACAGCAGCGAAGGCGCCAGCAGCGGGATCAGCGTGATGCCGCGAAACAGCGCCTTGTACTGCATGCAGGAGCGCGCCAGCGCGTAGGCAAACCCAAAGGCCAGCGGCACGGCGACCAGCGTGACGACGGCCGACACCCAGAGGCTGTTCCACAGGCTCTCGAGCAAGGCGGGTGTCTTGGCGTATTCGATGAAGTTGTCGAACCAGACGAAGCCGCCGGATTTGTCGAGCAGTGCCTGCTGCAGGATGGCCAGCAAAGGCGCGGCGAGGAAGGCGACCAGGACCAGGGCGACCAGCGCCAGGGCCGCGTAGGCGATGTGGTCTATCCAGTGCGCACGCTGCCTGACCATGGGCGGCGCGGGGGGCGTGAAGACCGGCATCAGAACACCTTGATGCGCTCGGGCAGCAGTTTGAGGGGCAGCGAGGAGCCGACCTGCAGCGATTGTTCCGACAGGAAATTGAGCGAGAGGTAGACCGTGAGCTTGTGGCCGCCCAACGCGGGCGAGGCCACGTGCACGTGGCAGAAGGAGCCCAGGAATTCGATCTTCTCGATGGTGGCGTCGAACACATGGGCGTCGCCGGCGGCAATCGGCCGGGCCAGCACGTCTTCGGGGCGCAGGTAGATCTTGGCCTCACGGTCTGCGCCGTCGCAGGGCAGGCACAGCGCGCCGAACTTCATTTCGCCGCCGCTGACGCGCACCGGCATCACATTGACCTTGCCGACAAAATCGGCCACAAAGGGCGAAGCCGGTTCGCGGTAAATCTCCATGGGCGTGCCGACCTGCTCGATCAGGCCGTGGTTCATCACCACGATGCGGTCGGCCACGCTCAGGGCTTCCTCCTGGTCGTGCGTCACCATGATGGTGGTCACGCCGAGCTTTTGCTGCAGCGCACGTATCTCCTGGCGCAGCCGTACGCGCTCCAGCGCGTCCAGCGCCGACAGCGGCTCGTCCAGCAGCAGCAAACCCGGCGAGGTGGCCAAGGCCCGCGCCAGCGCAATGCGCTGCTGCTGGCCGCCCGAGAGCTGGCTCGGGTATTTGGCTTCGCTGCCCGGCAGGCCCACCAGCTTGACCAGCTCGCTCACACGTTTGGCGGCCTCGGCCTTCGGCGTCTTGCGGTTGACCAGGCCATAGGCCACGTTGTCGGCAACGCTGAGGTTGGGGAACAGCGCATAACTCTGGAACACGATGCCGTAGTCGCGCAGCGCCGGCGGCAGCCGCGAGATGTCGCGGCCTCCCTGGTGCACCTCACCCGAGGTCTGAACCTCCAGGCCCGCGATGATGCGCAGCAGCGTCGTCTTGCCGCAACCCGATGGACCGAGGAAACAGACAAATTCGCCCTTGCGGATGTCCAGGTTGATGTCTTGCAGCGCGGTGAAGCCGCCGAACTCCTTGCGGATGTGGCGCAGGTTCAGAAAGGTGTCTTGGGTCATTCGTGGATTACCTGGACAGGGGCGAGGTATCAAGCAAGCAGCCGCGTGGAACCGGCTTTGCCGGGCCACAGCGGCTGTCCCCCTGGGGGGAGACAGTGGCCGAAGGCCGCCGACAGGGGGCTACTTCTTCTCGGTTTTGGAGTTATAGCGCTTGGTCCACTCGTTCAGGATGCGCTCGCGGTTGTCGGCGGCCCAGTTGAAGTCCATCTTGACGAGGCGGGCTTCATAGTCTTTTGGCACATTGGCCAGCGGTGGCGCCAAGCCGGGCTGCGCGGTGATCGCGAAGTTCTTGCCGTAGAGCATCATGGCGTCCTTGCTCGACGCCCAGTCGGCCAGCTTCTTGGCGGCGTCCAGTTTCTTGGTGCCCTTGTGGATGGCAAACGCTTCCAGGTCCCAGCCCAGGCCTTCCTTGGGGAACACGAGGTCGATGGGCGCGCCTTTGGCTTTGTTGGTGTTGCCGCGGTACTCGAACGAGATGCCGGCCAGGAACTCGCCGGCGGCCGCCATGTTGCAGGGCTTGGAGCCCGAGTGGGTGTACTGCGCGATGTTTTCATGCAGCGCGTCCATGTACTTCCAGCCGCCGCCTTTGCCGTCCTTGTCGCCGAACAGCGTGAGCCAGGCGGTCACGTCGAAGTAGCCGGTGCCGCTCGAGGCAGGGTTGGGCATGACGATCTGGCCTTTGTAGATGGGCTTGGTGAGGTCCTGCCAGGTTTCCGGCGTGGGGATGTTCTTCTTCTTGGCTTCGACGGTGTTGAAGCACACGGTGGCGCCCCACACGTCCATGCCGAACCAGGCGGGAACCTTTTTCTTGTCACGGTACTGACTCATGATCCCATCAAGATTGATGGGCGCATAGGGCTCGAGCATGCCCTGCTTGTCGAGCAGCGCCAGGCTGGAGGCGGCCACGCCCATGATGGTGTCGGCCTGCGGGTTGGACTTTTCGGCGAGCAGCTTGGCGGTGATCACCCCGGTCGAGTCGCGCACCCATTTGATCTCGATGTCGGGGTAGACCTTGTTGAAGCCTTCCTGGTAGGCCTTGATCTGGTCGGTCTCCAGCGCGGTGTACACCAGCAACTGGGTTTTCTGGGCGAAGGCGCCGGAGGAGGCGGCGAGTAAGCCAAGAAGAGCGATCGCCTTTGACAGGGATTTGAGTTGGGTAGCCAGCTGCATAAAAAGTCCTTTGTGGAAAGCCTGCAATGTTGTGACTCGTTCGTGTCGGAGGTGACACTGCGATGACCACCTGTGTACAGGCTGCCAACCCAGCTCATTTTTTATTTAACGCCGACCCTTCTATCTTGTCAATTGTTTATTGCAGATTGTTGACAATCTACATTTTTGTGCTTCAATTCAGGGCATGAACGCTGCTTTGCATCCCACCATCGCGCAACTCCAGAACAGCTCCCTCACCACAGTGGTGCAGCAGGAAATCGAGCGTGCCATCCTTGCCGGCGAATACGAACCCGGCAGCAAATTGATCGAAGCCACGCTGGCTGAAAAAATGGGCGTCTCGCGCGGTCCGGTGCGCGAGGCCTTTCGCATGCTTGAAGAGGCCGGCCTGGTGCGCACCGAGAAGAACCGCGGCGTCTTTGTCCGCGACATTCCCATCGACGAGGCCGTCGAGATTTTCGACCTGCGCGCGGCCATGGACGAACTCGTCGGCCGCCGGCTCGCGGAGAACGTCACCGCGGCCGAACTCAAGGAACTCAAGGCCCTTGTCGATGCCATGGAGAAAGCGGTCAAGGCCGAAGACCCCCATGCCTACCACCTGCTGAACCTCACCTTCCACGACCGCATGGTCGAGATGGCGGGCAACCGCAAACTGACCGAGATCTACCGCAAGCTCATCAAGGAGCTTTCGCTGTTCCGGCGCCTGAACCTCGCGGACGGCTGGCTCATGCCAATGTCGGCCAATGAGCACCGGCAGATCGTGAAGGCCATTGCCTCGGGCGACGCCGACACGGCCGGCCGCGCGATGTTCCAGCACGTGATCGAAAGCAAGGAACGCACGATAGAAAACGACCTGCGGCGCCAGGCGGGGCAGCAAGCCGATCCGGCAGCCACCAAGCCGGTCTCCGTCAAGCTCGTCTCCAGCAGCTCCGGCGCGCGCAAGGAAAAAGACAACAAGGACAAAATGAAGGAAGGGCCATCACGTGGCAAACGCTGAACCGGCAACCGAATTGAAAGTGAACGGCCGGGCGTACAAGCTGCCGGCCAAACCCACGGTGGTGGTGTGCGTGGACGGCTGCGAACCCGACTACCTCGCGCAGGCGGTGGCGACGGGCCAGATGCCCTGGCTCAAGCGCACGCTGGCGCTGGGCTCTGGCTTGACGGGCGACTGTGTCGTGCCCAGCTTCACCAACCCCAACAACCTCTCCATCGTGACCGGCGTGCCGCCCAGCGTGCACGGCATCTGCGGCAACTACCTGTTCGACACGGCGAGCGGCACCGAGGTCATGATGAACGACCCCAAGTGGCTGCGCGCGCCCACGCTGCTGGCCGCGCTGTCCGATGCCGGGAAATCCCTGGCGGTGGTGACGGCCAAGGACAAGCTGCGCAAGCTGCTGGGCCACCAAATGAAGGGCATCTGCTTTTCGTCCGAAAAAGCCGACCAGGTCACGCTCGAGGAGAACGGCATTGAGGACGTGCTGGGCCTGGTGGGACAGCCGCTGCCCAGCGTCTACAGCGCCGATTTGTCGGAGTTCGTCTTCGCGGCCGGTGTCAAGATCATGCAGAAGTACAAGCCCGACGTGATGTACCTCTCGACCACCGACTACGTGCAGCACAAGCACGCCCCCGGCACCGACGGTGCGAACTCCTTCTACCGCATGATGGACGGCTACATGCAGCAGCTCGAGGACCTGGGCTGCGTGATCGTGCTCACGGCCGACCACGGCATGAACGCCAAAGTCGCCATGGACGGCACGCCCGACGTGATCTACCTGCAGGACTGGTTCGACAACTGGCTGGGCGCCACCATCGCGCGCGTGATCCTCCCGATCACCGATCCCTATGTGGTGCACCACGGCGCGCTGGGTTCCTTTGCCACGGTCTACCTGCCGGAAGGCACCAACATCGAGGTTGCGCGCAAACGGCTGGCGGCGCTCAAGGGCATGGAGCTGGTGCTTTCGCGCGAGCAGGCCGCCGAGCGCTTCGAGCTGCCGCCCGACCGCATCGGCGACATCGTGGCGGTGTCCGAGCGTTTCACCGTGATCGGCACCTCGGCCTCGCGTCACGATCTCTCGGCACTTGAAGTGCCGCTGCGTTCGCATGGCGGCATGAGCGAGCAGCGCGTGCCGCTGATCGTGAACCGCGCCCTGCCCGGGCTGGACCGCAACCGGCGATTCCGCAATTTTGACGCCTTTGACCTGGCGCTCAATTACGCCCAGTAAGCTCAGCCTCCAAGTCCCTACCGTCCCGAAAGCCGCAGAGTGATTGACCAATACATCCAGGACCATCAGCTCAACACCATGCGCCTCGCGGGCCGCAAGGTCGGCGCAGACCGCGGCGGCGACCGCGCCATCGAGGTGTTCAATCCCTATACCGAAAAGCTGCTGGGCACCGTGCCCAAGGCCACGTTGGAGGAAGTGCGCGATACCTTCGCCAGGGCGCACGCCTACAAAGCGCAGCTCACGCGCTACGAACGCGCCGCCATCCTGAACCGCGCGGCGGCCATCATCCAGTCGCGCCTCTCGGAGGTCGCGAACCTGATCACCGCCGAAGCCGGCCTGTGCCTCAAGGACGCGCTGTATGAGGCCGGCCGGGTCAGCGACGTGCTGCTGTTCGGCGCGACCGAGGTGCTCAAGGACGACGGCCAGATCTTCAGCTGCGACCTCACGCCGCACGGCAAGAAGCGCCGTGTGTACACACACCGCTCGCCGCTGCTGGGCGTGATCACCGCCATCACGCCCTTCAACCATCCGATGAACCAGGTGGCGCACAAGGTGGTGCCCAGCATCGCGACCAATAACCGCATGGTGCTCAAGCCGTCCGAGAAGGTGCCGTTCTCGGCCCTGCTGTTCGCCGACATCCTGTACGAGGCCGGCCTGCCGCCCGAGATGCTCAGCGTGGTGACGGGCGATCCGCGCGAGATCGCCGACGAGCTGATCACGAATCCGCTGGCCGACCTGGTGACTTTCACGGGCGGCGTGGCCATCGGCAAATACATCGCCTCCAAAGCCGGCTACCGCCGCGTGGTGCTGGAGCTCGGCGGCAACGACCCCATCATCGTGATGGAGGACGCCGACATAGCCGAAGCCTCGACGCTGGCCGTGCAGGGGTCCTACAAAAACTCGGGCCAGCGCTGCACCGCCATCAAGCGGCTTCTGGTGCATGAGGCCGTGGCGGGCGAGTTCGTGGAACAGGTACTGGCCAAGACCCTGGCCTGGAAGTACGGCGACCCCGCCGACAAGGCCAACGACATGGGCACGGTGATCGACGAGCAGGCCGCCATGCTGTTCGAGTCGCGCGTTAACGAAGCTGTGGCGCAAGGCGCGAAGCTGCTGGCCGGCAACCAGCGCCGCGGCGCGCTGTATTCACCCACGCTGCTGGACCATGTGTCGCCGCGGATGACGGTGGCGCGCGAAGAAACCTTCGGCCCCGTTTCGCCGGTGATACGTTTCAAGAACATCGACGAAGCGATTGAGATATCGAACGGAACAGCCTACGGCCTGTCGAGCGCGGTCTGTACCAACCGTCTGGACTACATCAACCGCTTCGTCAGCGAATTGCACGTCGGCACGGTCAACGTGTGCGAAGTGCCCGGCTATCGCCTTGAGCTCACCCCCTTCGGCGGCATCAAGGACTCAGGTCTGGGCTATAAAGAAGGCGTACAGGAAGCGATCAAGAGTTTTACCAACCTTAAAACTTATTCGCTCCCCTGGAATGCATGACCTGTGAGGAATTCACATGCTGAGTTTTGACGACATCGAACGCCTTTTTGAAGAGCGCGGCGGCGAACAATACAGCGGCGAACCGGTGACGCAACTGCAGCATGCGCTGCAAACCGCGGCGCTGGGCGAGGCCGAAGGCGCGAGCGATGCGCTGGTCACCGCCGCCCTGCTGCACGATCTCGGCCATCTTCTGCACGACCTGGGCGAGACGCCTTCGCTGCGCGGTGTGGACGACGTGCATCAGTACCGCGCGCTGCCATTCCTGCGCGGCCTGTTTCCCGACGCGGTGCTGGACGCCATAAAGCTGCACGTGGATGCCAAGCGCTACCTGTGCGCGGCGCGGCGCGGCTACCACTCCAGCTTGTCGGCCGACTCCAAGCGCAGCCTGCTGCTGCAGGGCGGAATTTTTTCGGCCGAGGAAGCCGCGCATTTCATCGCCCAGCCCGGCGCCGCGGATGCGGTGAAGCTGCGCCTCTGGGACGACCTCGCCAAAGACGCGGACAAGGCCACACCGCCGCTGGCGCACTACCTGGCGAGGGCGCGGCGCTGCACCCTCGTTGTTTCCGGGCCTGCGCTTGCCGTCTGAAATCCTGGTCCTGACCTGGCCGGTGGTGGGCGCCGTGCTGTTTGGGGCGCTGCTGCACGCCGGCTGGAACGCGCTGGTCAAGTCCAGTATCGACAAGGCGCTGGACATGGCGGTCATTCACCTCATCGGCTCCGTGCTGGCCCTGCCGCTGGTGCTGCTGGTAGGCTGGCCGCGGGCTGAAGCGTGGCCATTCATCGGGGCCTCGGTACTGATCCATATCGGGTACTACATTGCCACCACGCGCGCTTACCAGCATGGCGACCTGGGGCTGACCTACCCGCTGATGCGCGGTGTCGCGCCGCTGCTGGTGGCGCTGTCGGCCAGTTTCACGCTGGGCGAAACGCTCGCGCCGCTGGCCTGGGCAGGCATTCTGGGCATCTGCTGTGGCGTGCTGGTCCTGGGCTTGAGTCGCCATGCCCTGCATGCGCCCAAGGCCGTTGGTTTTGCGCTGGCCAATGCGCTCATCATTGCCATCTATACCGTAGTCGATGGGCTGGGCGTACGCGCCTCAGGCAACGCGCTGCAGTACGTTGCCGCCCTCTTTCTGTTCGACGGCTGGCCCTTCGGCCTGCTGATGATGGCGCGGCGCGGGCGCGCCATGGCCGGTTATGCGCGCCACCGCTGGCCGGTGGCCACCGGCGGCGCGCTGGCTTCGCTGGGGTCCTACGGCATCGCGCTGTGGGCCATGACACGCGCGCCGGTGGCCACGGTGGCGGCGCTGCGTGAAACCTCGGTGCTGTTCGCCGTTCTACTCGGCGCGATATTCCTGAAAGAAGCATTCACCGTGCGGCGCGTCATCGGCACGGCCGCTATCGTTGCGGGTGTGATGGCGCTGCGCCTGGCATGACCAGCTCTATACTGACAAGATGCCTTTCGTCTCTTACACGCGCAACTTCGAGGACGTGATACTCAATCGCGTATTCGACTCGGTCTCGCAGGGGTTTTATGTCGACGTGGGTGCATACCACCCGGCCGTCGACAGCAATACCTACGCGATGTATTTGCGCGGTTGGCGCGGTGTGGCGATCGAACCAGCGCCCGGCATGGCGAGCCTGTGGGCCGAGTTGCGCCCCAGCGACGTCTTGATCCAGGCCGCGGCCGGCGCGGGGAGCGGCCACACCACATTTTTCACGTTCGGCGATGTCCACCAATATTCGACGACGACACCCCAGACCGCCGACCGGCATCGTTCGGCAGGTGCGCCGGTCAAGGCAACGATGGTCCCCCAGGTTTCGCTCAACGACGTGCTGGCCAGGCACCGGCCCAGCGGCGACATTCACTGCGTCAGCATTGATGTGGAGGGCGGTGAACGCGCCGTACTGGARGGCCTGGACCTGCGACGGTACCGGCCTTGGGTCATCATGCTCGAGAGCGTCGAGCCGGGGCGGCCGGTGCCCAACCATATGGGCTGGGAGCCGCTGCTGATCGCCCACGACTATGAGTTTGTCTATTTTGACGAGGTGAACCGGTTCTATGTTGCGAAGGAGCAATTGCAGCTGAAGCGGTTCTTTGCGTGCGGTCCCTGCGTCTGGGACGACTTCATCCACATCGACCTGGTCACGGCGCGCAGCGAGTTGGCGCAGGCGCGCGCCGAGCTGGAACAATTGCGGCTGCGCAGGCCCTGATGCTTCCCTCGCACGCACAGGTCGTGATTGTCGGCGGCGGCATCGCCGGCTGCTCGGTGGCTTACCACCTGGCAAAAATGGGCAAAACCGACGTGCTGCTGCTCGAGCAAGGCAAGCTCACCAGCGGCACCACCTGGCATGCGGCAGGGCTGGTCGGCCAGATGCGACCCAACCGCAACATGACGCAGATGAGCAAGTACGGCATTGAGCTGTATGCGTCGCTGGAAGCCGAAACAGGCCTGGCCACGGGCTGGAAACAATGCGGCAGCGTCAACGTGGCGCGCACGCCCGAGCGCATGAAGGTGCTGAAAAAACAGGTCGCCATGGCCAACAGCTTTGGTGTCGAATGCCACGAGATTTCGACGCAGGACGCCGGCGACAGATACCCCATCATGCGCACCGATGATTTGCAGGGCGCGATCTGGCTGCCGGGCGACGGCAAGGCCAACCCGGCGGACCTGTGCATGTCGCTGGCCAAGGGCGCGCGCAACCGCGGCGTGAAGATGGCCGAGGGCATCGAGGTCACCGGCGTCATCACCGAAAACGGCAAAGCGGTGGGCGTGCGGACGACGCAGGGCGAGGTGCGCTGCGAAGTCATCGTCAACTGCGCCGGCCAGTGGGCTCGGCAGTTCGGCAAGCTCGCGGGCGTGAATGTGCCGCTGTATTCGGCCGAGCATTTCTACATCGTCACCGGCAAGATTCCAGGCGTGCATCCCATGCTGCCGGTGATGCGCGACCCGGACGGCTTTATCTACTACAAGGAAGAGGTCGGCGGACTGGTGATGGGCGGATTCGAGCCGCAGGCCAAGCCCTGGAAGATGGACCCGATTCCGTCCACCTTCCAGTTCGAGCTGCTGGATGAGGACTGGGACCAGTTCGAACCGCTGATGACGGCGGCGCTGCACCGCACGCCCTGCCTGGAAACGGCCGAGGTCAAGATGCTGCTCAACGGCCCGGAAAGCTTCACGCCGGACGGCAATTTCATACTCGGCGAAGCGCCCGAGCTGCGCAACTTTTTTGTCTGCGCGGGTTTCAACTCGGCCGGCATCGCCAACAGCGGCGGTGCGGGCCGGCTTATGGCCGAATGGATTGTGGGCGGCGAGCCCAGCACCGATTTATGGGACGTGGACATACGCCGCTTCGGCAGCTTCACCGGCAACCGTAAAGCCTTGGCAGAACGCACCGGCGAAACCCTGGGCCTGCACTATGCGATGCGCTGGCCGCGGCAAGAACTGGAAACGGCACGGCCGCTGCGGACTTCGCCGCTGTACGACATCCTGGCCGCCAAAGGTGCGGAGTTCGGCAGCAAGAATGGGTGGGAGCGGGCAAGCTATTTCAGGCCAGAGGGGATGGCATGTCCCGACTACACGCTGGGGAAACCCGGCTGGCTGCCCTGGATGATTGAAGAGCAGAAAGCCACACGCGAAGCCGTGGCCCTCTACGACCAGACTTCCTTCTCGAAATACCTGCTGCAGGGCCGTGATGCGCTGGCGGTACTGCAGCGCCTGTGCGCCAACGAGATGGACGTGTCCATCGGCAAGATGGTCTACACCGCGATGCTCAACGAGCGCGGCGGTTTTGAGAGTGACCTCACGGTAATGCGCCAAGCCACGGATCGCTTCCTGGTCATCACCGGCTCGGCGCAGACCGTGCGTGATTTCGACTGGATCACACGGCATATCGGCGAGGCGGAGCATGCACTGTTGACCGACGTATCGGCGATGTACTCGGTGCTCTCGGTCATGGGCCCGAAAGCGCGCGAGTTGCTGGCGCTCGTGAGCCCCGACGATCTGTCGCCCGAGGCGCTCAAGTTCTCGTGGACGAAGGAGATCGACGTCGGCTTTGCGCGCGTGCGCGCGGCCCGCATGAGCTATGTGGGGGGGCCGGGATTTGAGCTCTACACGCCGATTGAAATGGCGCGCCACGTCTACCTGGCGTTGATGGAGGCCGGCCAGGCGCTGGGCATTCGCGATGCGGGCTATTACGCGCTGGATGCGCTGCGCATAGAGCAGGGCCGGCGCGCCTGGGGGGCGGAATTGGGTCCGGACGAAACACCGTGGGAGGCCGGGCTGGCTTTCAGTGTCAAGCTCGACAAGCCCGCCGATTTCATCGGCAAGGCCGCGCTGCTGCGCACCCAAGGCCTGCCGCTGCGCAAAAAACTGGTCACGCTGGTGTTTGACACGGCTGACGATTTTGCCTGGGGCGGTGAGGCCATCGTGCTGGGCGGCCTATCGGTGGGCGAGATTTCGTCGGTCGGCTGGAGCCCGCTGGCCGGCGCCTGCGTGGCGCTGGGCTATGTGCGCGGCGATGTCGCGAACCAGGCGCATGCCGGAACGCCGGCGCAGATCGAGTTATGGGGTGAGCGCGTCGCCGTCAAACTCTACGACCGCTGGCCGCTACCCGCCAAAGCGGGCTGAGCGCTCCCTTATCCGCCTTCAGGTAAATCCATACCTACGAAGCGCACGGTCACGCGCGTGCCCGGCGTTTGCGGGTGCCCCGGCAAGGCGGCATCCTCGATCGAAATCGTCGCACCGTGCTGCTTGGCGATTTCCAGCACGATGGCCAGGCCCAGGCCGGAGCCGTCGACATTGGTGCCCAGCGCGCGGTAAAAAGGCTGGAACACCAGCTCGCGCTCCGACTCCAGGATGCCCGGCCCCGAGTCTTCCACCAGCAGCACCAGCACGCCGCTGAAGCGGTCGGTCATCAGCCGCAGCGTGACCTGGCCTTTCTCGGGCGTGTAGTTGATGGCGTTGTCCAGCAGGTTGCGCACCAGCTCCTTGAGCAGGGTGGCGTTGCCTTCGAGCTGCGTCGCCTGCTCACCGGCGTCGGGGCCGTCGTAGCCGAGGTCAATCTGTTTTTCGAGCGCGCGCGGCACCGAGTCGGCCATCACTTCCGAGACGATGTGCACCAGGTCGATGTGCTGCTTGGCCAGGCTGCGGCCTGTCGTTTCGGCGCGCGCCAGGGCCAGCAGCTGGTTGACGGTGTGCGTGGCGCGTATGCTCGCGCGGCCTATGTGCTTGAGCGATTTCTTGAGCTCGTCGGCATCGGTCTCGCGCTGCGCCAGGTCGGCCTGCATGCGCAGGCCCGCCAGCGGCGTCTTGAGCTGGTGGGCGGCATCGGCCAGGAAGCGCTTTTGTGTGGTCAGCGAGACCTTGAGCCGGCTCAGCAGGTCGTTGATGGAGGACACCAGCGGCGCGACCTCCTCGGGCACCGCGGTTTCGTCGAGCGGGCTCATGTCGTCGGACTTGCGCGCGCGTATGCGCTTTTCGAGCTGGGCCAGCGGCTTGATGCCGCGCACCAGCGCCAGCCACACCAGCAGCACGGCCAGCGGCAGCGTGACGAACTGCGGCACCATGGTGCCCTTGACGATTTCGGTGGCCAGGGTCTTGCGCTTTTCCAGCGTCTCGGCCACCTGCACCAGCACCGGCAGCGAGCTGGCCGGTGCGCCCTTCACGTCGACCTTGAGCCAGGTATAGGCCACGCGCACGTCTTCGCCCTGGATTACGTCCTCGCGCAGCCGCACCTCGCCGTTGGTGGGCTTGTCTTCGTCGGGCGGCGCGGGCAGGTCGTGCTCGCCGCTCAGGTGCTCGCCCTGCGTGCCCACCACCTGGTAGTAGACGAGGTCGGTGTCGTCGGCGCGCAGGATTTCGCGCGCGGGCGCCGTCAGGGTGAACTGCACCTGGTTGTTCTTGACCACCACCAGCTTGGCCAGCGCCTGCACGTTGTATTCGAGCGCGCGGTCAAAGGGCTTGCCCGCGATGTTCTGCGCCACCAGCCAGGTCAGCGCCAGGCTGATGGGCCACAGCAGCAGCAGCGGCGTGAGCATCCAGTCGAGGATTTCGCCGAAGAGGCTGCGGCGTTCGCGCTGGAAGAGTCTAAGGGCCACGGATCAAAAAGCGTGGGAGCAGTTCACTCGCCGCGCGTTTTCTTCACGCCAGCAGGGGCCGCAGGCGCAGCGCCCCCTCGGGGGGCAGCGAACCACACGCAGTGGGGAGCGTGGGGGCCACATTCACCCCGGGATCTTTTCAAGGCAGTAGCCTAAGCCGCGCACGGTTGCGATCCGCACCGGCCCTTTTTCAATCTTCTTGCGCAAGCGGTGGATGTAGACCTCGATCGCGTTGTTGCTGACTTCCTCGCCCCATTCGCAGAGGCGCTCCACCAACTGGTCCTTGCTGACCAGCCGTCCGGCACGCTGCAGCAGCACTTCGAGCAAACCGAGTTCGCGCGCCGACAGCTCCAGCATCTGGCCGTCTATGGTGGCAACGCGGCCGGCCTGGTCGTAGACCAGCGGGCCGTGCTTGATGGTGCTGCTGGCGCCGCCCATGCCGCGGCGTATCAGCGCGCGCACGCGGGCTTCGAGTTCCTGCAGCGAAAAGGGCTTGGCCATGTAGTCGTCGGCGCCGTAGTCCAGGCCCTTGACGCGTTCTTCCACGCTGTCGGCGGCCGTCAGGATCAGCACCGGCATGGCCGAGCCGCGGGCGCGCAGGCGCTTGAGCACTTCCAGGCCGTGCATGCGCGGCAGGCCCAGGTCGAGGATGAGCAGGTCGAATTCGGTGTTGGTCAGCAGCGCGGCGTCGGCTTCGGTGCCGCTGGCCACGTGGTCAGCCGCCGCACCGGAGGCGCGCAAAGTGCGCAGCAGGCCATCGGCCAGCACCTGGTCGTCTTCGGCAATCAGAATACGCATGGTTGTCTCCAGGGATCGGTCCACAATACGAAGTCTGCGGGCCGGTGTTTTACTTCTTCAGCAAATTTTAGGCTTTTGTCGCCCCAGGTTTGCTGACGTTGCCAGGGTCAAGCGCCAGCATAAGCTTCAAGTCCCAGCGCCACCACGGTCGCCACATCATGCCCCACGGCCTGGCGGAATTCGTCCTCGGCCCGGCGAACCGCCTGGTGGAAAGCCTCCAGCCAGAGCAGGCCCGACTCGGTAAAGACCACGCGGCGCGCCCGTTTGTCGTGCGGGTCGGGCTGGCGCGTGACCAGGCCCCAGGCTTCGCACTGGTCGACCAGGTCGCCCATGGCCTGTTTGCTCATGCCGGCGCTTTGCGCCAGGTCGGTCAGGCGCGAGCCGCCCACCGCGAGGTGGCGTGTGATGTGGATGTGCGCGGCACCGACCTGGTCGCGCGCGGCCAGGTTGGACAGCGCCAGCGGCACTTCCACGCTGCCGGCCATCAGCGAGAGCACGCGCTCGTCGAAGCGGCGCAGCGCGTGGCCCATGAGCCGCCCCAGGTGGGTTTGCCGCCAGCCGGCCTCGGTCGCCCCGAAGGGGCTGGGCAGGGGAGGTGGGAGTGTTGTGGAGGTCGTTTCCACCATGAAAATCATGGTAACCCAATTGATCAGGCAAACTGACTAAAAATAGGGTTTACTTATTTTTATCGCGCCCATAAAGTACTGGTCATGCATCCAGCGCTGTGATTAAAAGCAGAGGCCGGAATCCAGGCAACAAGTTTTACATCATTGATTTTCAAGGAGTTTTTCATGGAACTGACCAGCAAACTGAACCCAGCCCAAAACCCCGTGCAAACCGCCGCGCTGAACACCGAAAAGGCCAAGGCCCTGCAGGCCGCGCTGGCCCAGATCGAAAAGCAGTTCGGCAAAGGCACCATCATGAAGCTGGGTGACGGCGAAGTGATCGAGGACATCCAGGTCGTTTCCACCGGCTCCCTGGGCCTGGACATCGCCCTGGGCGTGGGCGGCCTGCCGCGCGGCCGTGTCGTCGAAATCTACGGCCCGGAATCCTCGGGCAAGACCACGCTGACCCTGCAAGTCATCGCCGAAATGCAAAAGCTGGGCGGCACTTGCGCCTTTGTGGACGCCGAGCACGCGCTGGACATCCAGTACGCGCAAAAACTGGGCGTCAACCTGCAGGAACTGTTGATTTCCCAACCCGACACCGGCGAGCAGGCGCTTGAAATCGTCGATTCGCTGACCCGCTCCGGCGCGGTGGACCTGATCGTGGTCGACTCGGTGGCGGCGCTCACGCCCAAGGCCGAACTTGAAGGCGAAATGGGCGACTCGCTGCCCGGCCTGCAGGCCCGCCTGATGAGCCAGGCGCTGCGCAAGCTCACCGCCACCATCAAGAAGGCCAACTGCATGGTCATCTTCATCAACCAGATCCGCATGAAGATCGGCGTGATGTTCGGCTCGCCCGAAACCACCACCGGCGGCAATGCGCTGAAGTTCTACGCCTCGGTGCGCCTGGACATCCGCCGCATCGGCTCCATCAAGAAGGGGGAAGAGGTGATCGGCAACGAAACCCGGGTCAAGGTGGTCAAGAACAAGGTGGCCTCGCCGTTCAAGACGGCGGAGTTCGACATCCTCTACGGCGAGGGCATCAGCCGTCTGGGCGAGGTGCTGGACCTGGGCGTGGCCGGCCACATCGTCGAGAAAGCCGGCGCCTGGTACGCCTTCAACGGCGAAAAAATCGGCCAGGGCCGCGACAACTCGCGTGAATTCCTCAAAGAAAACCCCGAACTCGCGATCGAGATCGAAAACAAGGTGCGCGAATCGCTGGGCATCCCGCTGGTGCAGGTTGCCGGCGGCGTGGACGCCCCGGCTGAAAAGCCGGCCAAGGCAGAAAAAGCCGAGAAAGCTGAAAAGCCCGCCAAGGCGGCTGCCTGATTTTTGATGCCAAATAAGGCTCTGACCCAGTTGGAGCATGCGCTGGTAGCTATTAAAAAGCTAGCGCGCGTGTTGGGCTCGGCCTGTTAGCCATGGAAAATCCGGTAGATCACAAGCCAGCCAAACCCGCCCGTCGTGCGGGTTTTGGCCTTTCTTTGAAGGGCCGCGCGCTGCGTTACCTGGCCGCGCGTGAGCATTCGCGCGCCGAGCTGGAGCGCAAGTTGGCGCCGCATGAGGAAACTCCCGGCCAGCTGGCCAAGGTGCTTGACGATCTCGAAGCCAAGGACTTCATCAGTGAGGCGCGGGTGGTTGAGTCAGTGATCAACCGGCGTGCCGGGCGGTTTGGCGCGGCACGCATCAAGCATGAGTTGTTGACCAAGGGCCTCAGCGCTGAGCGGGTGGCCGGCGCGGTTGCCAGCCTCAAAGGCAGCGAACTGGAACGCGCTCAGGACATCTGGCGCAAGAAGTTTGAGGGTCCCGCGCCCGACGCTGCGGCGCGGGCAAAGCAGATGCGGTTTCTGGCAGCGCGAGGCTTTGGCGGCGACGTGATCCGCCGCGTGGTGTCCCAGGCGGATGAGGACTGAGCTTACAAGCTCAACATTAACTTCAGGTTTTGCACGGCGGCACCTGAGGCACCTTTGCCGAGATTGTCCAGCCGTGCCACCAGCACCGCCTGGCGATGCTCTTCGTTGGCGAACACGCGCAACTCCATCTTGTTGGTGTCGTTGAGTGCCAGCGCGTCCAGTTTTCCCGATTCAGGTGCGGCTTCCACCGTCACCCATTCGCTGCCGGCGTAGTGTTTGGCCAGCATGTCCTGCAACTGCGCGCCGGTCGGCTTGCCGGGCAGCAAATCCAGGTGCAGCGGCAACTGCACCAGCATGCCTTGCTTGAAGTTGCCGACCGAGGGAATGAACACCGGGCGGCGTGACAGGCCGGTGTATTTCATGATTTCGGGCAGGTGCTTGTGCTTCAGGCCCAGGCCGTAGAGTTCAAACAGGGGCGCGGTGCCGGCCTCGTAGTCTTCAATCATCTGCCGCCCGCCGCCGGAGTAACCACTCACGGCGGGAAGGCTCAAAGGGAAATCGGCCGGTATCGCGCCGGCGTCGACCAGCGGGCGGATCAGCGCGATCGCGCCAGTGGCGTAGCAGCCGGGGTTGCCGACGCGGTCGGCGGTCGCCACGGCGGCGCGTTGCGTCTGCGTCAGTTCGGGAAAGCCGTAGACCCAGCCAAGCACGGTGCGGTGGGCGGTGGAGGCGTCGATGACTTTGGGTTTCTTGCCAGTGAGGCTGTCAATCATGGCCACCGACTCGCGGGCCGCGTCGTCGTGCAGGCAGAGGATCACCATGTCCACCTGCGCCATCAGCGCGCGCTTGGCCGCGGCATCCTTGCGCAACTCGGGCGCGATGCTGACCAGCTCGATCTGCGGCATGGCTTGCAGCCGCTCGCGGATTTGCAGGCCCGTGGTGCCGGCTTCTCCGTCAATAAAAACTTTGGGCATGGGGACTTCCAGGTGCTGACAACAGAAACTAAATACGCAAATAAGGCAAACAAAGCAAATACAAGGTCACGGGGCCGCTAAAAACACCTGAAAAAGCCCATTTCGGCGCCATTTCGGGGTGTAAGCCCGGCACAAGAATTGTGCGTCGCACCATGATACAGTTCTGCGTTGCTGCCTGCAGTGACCGCCGACGTGGTTTTTTGGGCCGGTGTGGCCTGTTTCCGACACCCCACAGCCCTGCCCCAAATCCCAGTTGCACCCCCTCTTTTACTGAATTCTGAAGGTTTTTCATGAAAATTCACGAGTACCAGGGCAAGGAAATCTTGCGCAATTTTGGTGTGCCTGTGCCGCGCGGCATTCCGGCCTTCACGGTGCAGGAAGCGGTGGAAGCCGCCCAGAAGCTGGGCGGCCCGGTATGGGTGATCAAGGCGCAAATCCATGCGGGCGGACGCGGCAAGGGCGGCGGCGTGAAGGTTGCCAAGACCATCGAGGACGTCAAGCGCATTGCCGGCGAAATCCTGGGCATGCAGCTGAAGACGCACCAGACCGGCCCTGAAGGCCAGAAAGTCCGCCGCCTCTATATCGAAGACGGCGCCGACATCCAGAAGGAATACTACGTTTCGGCCGTGACCGACCGTGAATCGCAGAAGGTTGCCTTCATCGCTTCCAGCGAAGGCGGCATGGACATCGAAGAGGTGGCCCATTCCAACCCCGAAAAAATCATCAAGGTGTTTGTCGATCCGCTGGTCGGCATGACGGACGCCCAGGCGAAAGAAGTCGCCGCCGGCATCGGCATGCCCGCCGACTCCGTGCCACAGACCGTCGACATCCTGCAAAAGCTCTACAAGTGCTACATGGACACCGACGCGTCGCTGGTTGAAATCAACCCCCTGAACCGCAACAGCAAGGGCGAAGTCATGGCCCTTGACGCGAAGTTCAACTTCGACGCCAACGCGCTGTTCCGCCACCCTGAAATCGTCGCCTACCGCGACCTGGACGAGGAAGACCCGGCCGAAGTCGAAGCCAGCAAGTTCGACCTGGCCTACATCAGCCTGGACGGCAACATCGGCTGCCTGGTCAACGGCGCCGGCCTGGCCATGGCGACCATGGACACCATCAAGCTGTTCGGCGGCGAGCCGGCCAACTTCCTGGACGTGGGCGGCGGCGCAACGGCTGAAAAAGTCACCGAAGCCTTCAAGATCATGCTGAAGAACCCCGATGTCAAAGGCATCCTGGTCAACATCTTCGGCGGCATCATGAAGTGCGACACCATCGCCGACGGCGTGATCACCGCCTGCAAGGCCGTGAACCTCTCCGTTCCGCTGGTGGTGCGCATGAAGGGCACCAACGAAGACCTGGGCAAGAAAATGCTGGCGGACTCCGGTCTGCCCATCATTGCCGCAGACACCATGGCCGAAGCCGCGACCAAAATCGTGGCCGCCGTCAAGTAAGCCCAGGAGAACACAAGCATGTCGATCTACATCAACAAACACACCAAAGTCATCACCCAGGGCATCACCGGCAAGACCGGCCAGTTCCACACCCGCATGTGTCGCGACTACGCGAACGGCAAAGAGGCCTTTGTGGCCGGTGTGAACCCCAAGAAGGCCGGCGAAGACTTCGAAGGCATCCCGATTTTCGCCAACGTGACCGAGGCCGCCAAGGCCACCGGCGCCACGGTGTCGGTCATCTATGTGCCGCCCGCGGGCGCTGCCGCCGCCATCTGGGAGGCCGTGGAAGCCAACCTCGACCTGGCCATCTGCATCACCGAAGGCATCCCGGTCAAGGACATGCTGGAAGTGCGCAACCGCATGAAGGCCAAGGAAGCCGCCGGCGGCAAGAAGACCCTGCTGCTGGGCCCCAACTGCCCCGGCCTGATCACCCCCGACGAAATCAAGATCGGCATCATGCCGGGCCACATCCACCGCAAGGGCCGCATCGGCGTGGTCAGCCGCTCCGGCACGCTGACCTATGAAGCCGTGGCGCAGCTCACCGAAATCGGCCTGGGCCAGTCCAGCGCCGTGGGCATCGGCGGCGACCCGATCAACGGCCTCAAGCACATCGACGTGATGAAAGCCTTCAATGACGACCCGGAAACCGACGCCGTCATCATGATCGGCGAAATCGGCGGCCCCGACGAGGCCGAAGCCGCCCAGTGGTGCAAAGCCAATATGAAAAAACCGATCGTCGGCTTCATCGCCGGCGTGACGGCTCCGGCCGGCAAGCGCATGGGCCATGCCGGTGCGCTGATTTCCGGCGGCGCCGACACGGCCGATGCCAAGCTGGCCATCATGGAAGCCTGCGGCTTCACCGTGACGCGCAACCCCTCGGAAATGGCCAAGCTGCTCAAGGCGCTGCTGTAAGGCGGCCAGAGGCGGCGGCGGTCGTAAGCATTAATACGAACGCTGCCCGCGCCTATCCGGGCTAAACTCGAAAAAACAAAAAAAGCGCTGCCCGGCGCTTTTTTTCATTGATAACAGGAGATAGCCATGTTTTTCGGACTGGACCTCGCGTCCCCGCTTTTCTGGAGCGCTTTCGGCTCCATCATCCTTGCCAACATCGTGCTGTCGGGCGACAACGCCGTGGTGATCGCCATGGCGGCGCGCACGCTCAAGCCCGAGCAGCGCGGCAAAGCCATCTTCTGGGGCAGTGCCGCGGCGATCGTCATGCGTATCGTGCTGACCATCGTGGCCATCCAGCTGCTGAGCCTGCCCTACCTGAAGCTCATAGGCGCGATCCTGCTGGTCTACATCGGCGTGGACCTGCTCAAGGGCGAGGAAGACGAAGACGGCGAAGGCCATGAAATCAACGGCATGGCTGCGGCCATCCGCACCATCCTGATCGCCGACCTGGTCATGAGCCTGGACAATGTGCTGGCGGTGGCCGCCGCCGCCAAGGGCAATCTGCCGCTGCTGGTCCTGGGCCTGCTGGTGAGCATTCCGCTGATCATCTTCGGCGCGACCCTGCTGACCAAGGTCATGGAGCGCTTCCCCATCATCATCACCATAGGCGCCGCCTTGCTCGGCTTCCTGGCCGGTGAAATGCTGCTGACTGACCCGGCGGTGGTCGCCCATTTCGGGCCCATTGGCGATCACACGGTTACCGCCGGCGGCCTCCTGGGCGCCGTGCTGGTCGTGGCGCTGGGCACCTACCTGACCAAGCGTCAGAAGGAAAAAGCGCCCTCGGCCTGAAACCCGCCCGCCCGGCGGCTGCGTCGTGGCCGCGGGGGAGGGAAAGTACCAGCCCGCCATGCCCGCATTGCGCGGGTTTTGGCGCATGCGCTGAAAAACCACTTATTTGCAACAGTCGGCCCGGCTGCCGTGCAAAAGTCCCTTGTCCAGCCGCACCCCGTCTGTTAATGTCCCCTATCAGGAGACTTGTAACCTGCCGAAACAGCCGGCGGGCGGTGCCGGGTGCGCGAAACCGGCCGTTACCGGGCGGCTGGTAATACAAAGCAATTAAAAAACGGCATAGCTATGCACAGCGAAACAGGACAAGGGACGGGCAGTGGCCAAATCATCTAGAAAGCTGAGTCAGTTCTGGCGGGCCGACTGGTTCGTCGGGGTCCTGGTGGTGCTGGCCGTCCTTTTTCTGCATGGCCTGACGGACTTTTTTGGCACCCTGGAGCGTCGCTACTACGATTTCGCAAGCACCAGCACCTCGCGCCAGCCCTCCGACCGCATCGCCATCATCGCCATCGACGATCAGAGCATCGCCAACATCGGCCGCTGGCCCTGGCCGCGCGACGTGCATGCGCAGCTGATCGACCAGCTTTCGGCCGCCAAGGCCAAGACCATCGCCCATACCGCTTTCTTCTTCGAGCCGCAGACGGACCGCGGCCTGGTCTTCATCCGCAAGATGAAGGAAGCGCTCGGCCCAGCGGCCGACCCGGCCACGGCGGCCCAGGGCGGCCTGCCCGAACAGCTCGGCAAGGTCATCGCCGAGGCCGAGATCGCCCTGGATACCGACGCCAAGCTCGCGGCCAGCATGGGCAAGGCCGGAAATGTCCTGGTTCCTTCGGTTTTCCAGCTTGGCGTGCCGCAGGGCCGCCCCGACAACCCGCTGCCGGCCTATGCCCTGAAGAGCGCGGTGGATGAAACCAATAACTTCTCGCTGCCGGCCATTCGCGGCCAGCAGCCCATCGAGCTGATAGGCGCGGCGGCCGCCGGTATCGCCCACCTCAACCAGCTGCCCGATGTGGATGGCGCCGTGCGCCAGGAACCCCTGCTGATCAATTACTACGGCAAGGCCGTGCCTTCGATGAGCCTGCTGGTGGCGGCCAAGAGCCTGAACCTCGGGCCCGCCGACATCAAGCTCAATGTCGGTGAGTCGGTGCAGATCGGCAAGCTGATGGTCAAGACCGACGAGTCGGCGCTGATGCTGCCGCAGTTTTACAAGGGCAAGGATGGCCGGCCCGCTTTTGCGGTGGATTCGTTTTACGACGTGATTTCCGGCAAGATTCCGGCCGCCAAATACGCCGACAAGATCGTGATCATCGGTGCCACCGCCGCGGGCGTGGGCACCCAGTTTCCGACACCGGCCGGCCCCGGGCTTTCGCCGGCGGAAACCATCGCGCACATCACTTCCAGCATCCTGAGCGAGCATTTCATCGTGCAGCCGGGCTGGGGTGTCTGGGCCACGCTGGGAGTGTTGCTGCTGGTGGCCGGCTACCTGATTGCCGGGCTGCCGCGTCTGTCGGCGGGCAAGGCAGCCATCGTCACCTTGCTGCTGTTCGTGGTGCTGCTGGTGGTCGAGTTCAGCCTGCTGTCGGCGGCCGCGACCTGGCTCAAATTCATCTTCCCCGCGGCTCTCCTGGTCATAGGCCACCTGGCGCTGACCACCAAGCGCTTCCTGATGACGGAGGCCGGCAAGCTCAAGTCCGACGAGGAATCGGCTGAAACCAACCGCATGATGGGCCTGGCGCTGCAAGGCCAGGGCCAGCTCGACATGGCCTTCGACCGTTTTCGCCGCGTGCCTTTCACCGATGCGCTGATGGACAACATGAACAACCTCGCGCTGGACTTCGAGCGCAAGCGGCAGTTCAACAAGGCCCAGGCCGTGTACGAGTACATGGCCACTTACAACAAGAACCACAAGGACCTGCAGTCCAGGCTGAACCGCGCCAAAAACCTCTCCGAGACGGTCATCCTGGGCGGCGGCGGCTCGCACCCCGGCGGGACCATGCTGCTGGATGGTGGCGCCGTCGAGAAACCCATGCTGGGCCGCTACCAGGTGGAAAAAGAGCTGGGCAAGGGCGCCATGGGCGTGGTTTACCTCGGCAAGGACCCCAAGATCGGCCGTGTTGTGGCCATCAAGACCATGGCCCTGAGCCAGGAGTTCGAGGGTGAAGAGCTCGACGATGCGCGTGAGCGCTTCTTCCGCGAGGCCGAGACCGCCGGCCGCCTGCAGCACCAGAACATCGTGACGATTTTTGATGCCGGCGAAGAGCATGACCTCGCTTACATCGCCATGGAATTCCTCAAGGGCAAGGACCTGGCCGACGTCACCAAGGACGGCAGCCTGCTGCCGATTCCCAAGGTCCTGTCCATCGTGGCTCGGGTGGCCGAAGCCCTGGCTTACGCGCACAAACAGAACGTGGTGCACCGGGATATCAAGCCGGCCAACATCATGTATGAGATCGACAGCGACACGGTGAAAGTGACCGACTTCGGTATTGCCCGTATCACGGACTCCAGCAAGACCAAGACCGGCCTGGTGCTGGGCACGCCCAGCTTCATGTCGCCCGAGCAGATCGCCGGCAAGAAGGTCGACGGGCGCTCGGACCTGTATTCGCTGGGTGTCATGCTGTTCCAGATGCTGGCCGGCGTGCTGCCTTTCCGCGGCGACTCCATGGCCGAGCTGATGTACAAGATCGCCAACGAAGAGGCGCCGGACATCCGCATCATCCGCAAGGAGCTGTCCGCGCGGCTGGCTGAGGTCGTCGCGCTGTCGCTGGCCAAAAAACCGGAGCTTCGCTACCAGGACGGAGACCGCTTTGCGGCCGACCTGCGCGAACTCATCGCGGCCCTGGAGGGCGGCGCACCCGCAGCCCCATCCGCGCCGGCCTACTCAGCCCCGCCGGCCGCCCCCGGGGCTTCATTCGACGCCACGGTGGCGCAATCCGCCCCTGTCGCGCCGGCGCCCGGGCCCAGCGCCTATGATGCCACCCAGGCCCTGAATGCCGGCGGAGCCCAGACCTTTGATAAAACCGTTGTCTCCCGGCCGCCTGCCGCGGACAAAGACACCCAGTGACAACACGAACAAGATGATCTACGAGATTTGTACACACACCGACCCGGGGCTGACGCGGGACAACAACGAGGATGCGGTGGCCTTTGATCCGGCGACGCGGCTTTGCATCCTGGCGGACGGCATGGGCGGCTACAACGCCGGGGAGATCGCCAGCGGCATGGCCGTGGCCTTCATCAAATCGGAAATGGGACGATGGCTTTCCCAGGCGGGCCGGCACGCGAATGCCAAGGAAGTGCGCCGGGCGCTGGAAATCTGCGTGGAAAACGCCAACCATTCGATTTTCAACGCGGCCAACTCCAACCCCCAATACACGGGCATGGGCACCACGCTGGTCGTGGGTGTTTTCCAGGACGGGCGCCTGATGCTGGGCCACATCGGCGATTCGCGCTGCTATCGCCTGCGCGGCCAGGAGCTCCAGCAGATCACCAAGGACCACTCGCTGCTCCAGGAGCAGATCGACGCCGGGCTGATCACCCCCGAGCAGGCCCTGACGTCCCTGAACAAGAACCTGGTGACGCGCGCCCTGGGTGTGGAAGACACGGTGCTAGTGGAAGTCAACGAGCACCGCGTGGAATCGGGTGACCTCTACCTGATGTGTTCCGATGGTTTGTCGGACATGGTGGCGGACCCGGGCATTGCCGCCATCCTGGCGGGGGCGGGAACGCTGGAACAAAAGTCAAAGCAGCTGATTGCGGCGGCGAACGAGGCCGGCGGACGCGATAATATTTCCGTCTTGCTGGCTTACGCGAAAGAAGACTCGGTCAAGCGCGGGCTTTTGTCCAGAATGCTGGGAAAATAGCGCGGTGACTGAAAATTTAAAAACAGACAGGAGTCGGCCATGCCGAAAATGATCGTCTCTATTGACGGCGTTGTGATCAAGGAAGTCCAGTTGACGAAAGACAGGACGTCTTTGGGTCGCAGGCCCTACAACGACATCGTCATTGACAACCTCGCTGTCAGCGGGGAGCACGCCGTCTTGCAGATGTCCGGCAACGAGGTCTACCTTGAAGACCTCAACAGCACCAATGGCACCTACGTCAACGGCAAGGCCGTGAAGAAACTGTTGCTGCAAAACAGCGACACGGTGGAAATCGGCAAGTACAAGATCAAGTATGTGAACGAGGCCCAGCCTGCCGGTTTCGAAAAAACCATGATCATCAAGGCCGGCTCCGCGGGCCTGGTTGCGCCTCCTCCCGGCGGTGCACCAGCGGCGGCGCCCGCCGACGCGGGCGGCAACATCAGCGCGGCCATCAAGGTCATGTCGGGTGCCGCGGCCGGCCGCGAAGTGGCGTTGGTCAAGGTGGTGACCACCATCGGCAAGCCCGGCGTCGCGGTAGCCGCGATCACCAAGCGGCCCCAGGGCTTTGTCGTGGCCCATGTGGAAGGGGCCGGAAAACCGACCCTCAACGGTGCGCCGATTGGGGCCGAGCCCGTCATTCTGAAAAACGGCGACATGCTCGAACTGGCCGGAACGCAGATGCAGTTCGTCCAACATTGACCCGGGTGCCTGCCCGGGCTTCGCACTAGCGCGGACCGTCAGCACCTAACACCCGAGGTCTCATGAGACTCCTCTCCCGGCACTGGCCTCGCATCGCCGTCACGCTGATTCCGCTCGTGTTTGCCCTGCTGCATGCGGGCGGCGTGCTGCGCATCGGCGTGCTGCAGCGGCTGGACGACATCATCTACGACGCGCGCCTTCGGGCGACGATGCCGCACACACTGGATGAGCGCATCGTCATCGTCGACATCGATGAAAAAAGCCTGGCCGAAGTCGGCCGCTGGCCCTGGGGGCGCAACAGGCTTGCCGAGCTGGTCGAGGAGCTGCAGGACCGCCAGAAGACCGCCCTGCTAGGTTTTGACGTGGTGTTCGCCGAAGCCGATGAAAGCTCGGGCCTGAAACGCCTCAAGCAGCTGGCGCAGGCGGAACTGAAGGACCAGCCCGGTTTTTCGGAAAAGCTCAACCAGCTGCAGGCCAGCCTGGATTACGACGCGGTATTCGCCAAGGCGATCGAGAAGCGGCCTGTCGTGATGGGCTATTACTTCACCAGCGACAGGGACGGACGCGTCAACGGCGTCCTGCCCGCGCCCGTCATGGACCGCGATGCGCTGGGCGGCCGCCCGATCAAGTTCACCAGCTGGAATGGTTACGGCGCCAACATCGAACTCCTGGCCAAGGCCGCTCCGTTGGGCGGCTTCTTCAACTCCATCACCGAAGGCGACGGCGTGGTGCGCTCCATCCCCCTGCTGGCGGAATACAAGGGGCAGTACTACGAATCGCTGGCGCTGGCCATGTTCCGCATGCTGGTGGGCTTGCCCAAGGTCGAGCCCGGCTTCCCGCCGGAAAAATTCCTCACGCGCAATTACCAGGGGCTGGAAAGCATTTTGCTCAAGCAGGGCGGCAAGGTACTGGCGATTCCGGTCGACGACCGGGTTGCCACGCTGGTGCCGTTTCGCGGCAACGGCGGCGCCAATGGAGGCTCGTTTCGCTACATTTCGGCGGCCGACGTGCTGGCCAAGCGCCTGGCGCCCGGCTCGCTCAAGGACAAGATCGTGCTGGTCGGCACCACGGCCCCCGGTCTTCTCGATTTACGGGTCACGCCGGTCGGGGAGACTTACCCCGGCGTGGAAACCCACGCTAATGTGATCTCAGGCTTCCTGGACGGTAAGGTCTTCGTCAAGCCCGACTATGCGGTCGGGTTCGAGATCGTCATTTTGCTGTTGTCGGGCCTGACGCTGGCGTTCGCGCTGCCCCTGCTGTCGGCCTCCCGCGCGGTCCTGGTCAGCCTTGCCGTGACCGCCGCCATCGCGGGGCTGAATTTCTGGCTCTATGCGGGCTACGGCCTGGTGCTGCCGCTGGCCAGCGCGGTGGTGATGGCGCTGACGGCTTTTGCGCTCAACATGAGTTACGGCTATTTCGTTGAAAGCCGCTCCAAGCGCGAACTGGCCAACCTGTTCGGCACCTATGTGCCGCCAGAGCTGGTCGACGAGATGGTGAAAGACCCCGACAGTTACAGCATGACGGCGACCACCAAGGAGCTGACCGTCATGTTCTGCGACATGCGCGGCTTCACCAAGATGTCGGAGACCATGGAGCCGACCCAGCTGCAGGCGCTGCTCAACAGTGTCTTTAGCCGCCTGACGGACTTGATACGGGGCAACCGCGGCACCATCGACAAATACATGGGCGACTGTGTCATGGCGTTTTGGGGCGCCCCTGTCGACACGCCCGACCACGCCGCGTTGGCCGTGAAAACGGCGCTCGAGATGTCAAACGCGGTCCGCAGGCTTAACGAAGAGCACAAGGCCAAGGGTTTACCCGAGATCGGTATCGGCATAGGCCTGAACACCGGCACCATGTGTGTGGGTGACATGGGATCGGACATCCGCCGCAGCTACACCGTGATCGGTGATGCCGTAAACCTGGGCTCGCGCCTGGAGGGCTTGTCCAAAACCTATGGCGTCGACATCGTGGTCAGCGAATCTACCCGCAAGCTGGCGGGCGATTTCGCGTGGCAGGAGCTGGACAAAGTCCGCGTGAAGGGCAAAGATCAAGCCGTGGCCATTTTTTGGCCGCTGGCGCCGGCGGACCGCATCGACAAGGACAGCACCGCCGAACTGAAAACCTGGGGCATGGCCTTGAAAGCCTACCGCGCCCAGGACTGGGACCAGTGTGACGTTCAGTTACTAAATTTGCAGCGGGCAAATGGCAAAAAGTTCCTTTACCGGCTGTACGCGGAGCGTGTAGCCTCCATGAGGCTGTTGCCGTTTGATCCGGAGTGGGATGGCGCAACCAATTTTGAGACCAAATAATACAAAGACCAACGCAAGGCCAACCGGAAAACCTCATGAAAGTACGTGTACTAGGCTGCTCGGGAGCCATTGCCAAGGACTGCCGGACCACGTCTTTTCTGCTGGACAACGACCTGCTGGTCGACGCGGGCACGGGCGTGGGCGACCTCACGCTCGACGAGATGGCCGGCATCAACCATGTGTTGCTCACGCATTCGCACCTTGACCATGTCGCCGCGCTGCCCCTGATGGTGGACGCCATCGCGGCGCGGCGAACCACGCCAATACAGATTCACGCCCTGCAAGGCACCATCAACGCGCTGAAGGCGCACATCTTCAACAACACCATCTGGCCGGATTTTTCGAGAATCCCCACGCCGGAAGCGCCGTTCATCAGTTTTCATCCCCTGGATGTGGGGCAGACCCTGCTGCTGGCGGGAAAACACGTGGAAGTGCTGCCGGCGGTGCACACCGTGCCGGCCGTGGGATACGCCGTGGCCACCGGCAAGGGCTGCTGGGTGTTCACCGGCGACACCGAGCAGAATCCGGCCCTGTGGGCACGGATCAACCAGATGAACGTGGCCATGCTGGTCATCGAAACCGCTTTCAGCAACCGCGAGCGCGAGCTTGCCAAGCGCAGCCTGCACCTGTCGCCCCATGCGCTGGCCAACGAGCTCGACTGCATTGAACGCGGGAAGAACTACCCGATCTACATCACCCACACCAAGCCTGCCGAAACCGACCTCATCATGGCCGAGATACAGCGTTTTGACCAAACCCGCCCGTTTGGCCCCAACGTCTCGCACGATATCCGGTGGCTACGGGCAGGCCAGGAGTTTGAGCTATGAGCGCCGTATTGCAACGAGACCCTCAGGATGAGTTTTTCGACTCGCAGATGCTGCCGCCGCAAGAGCGCGGCGTCACCTTCGAGGCGCTGTATTTCCGGCAGCTGCAGCTGGTCACCAACCGCATCCATGAGACCGAAAACATCGACCAGATCATGCTGGAGGCGAGCCAGGACATCTGCAAGCTCTTCAACGCCGATCGGCTGACTCTGTACGCCGTCAATGAAGATCGCACATCCATTGTGTCCAAGGTCAAGACGGGACTCAACACCAGTCGCGACCTGAAGCTTCCGGTCAGCGCACAAAGCATCGCAGGCTATGTGGCCATGTCCCGCCAGATGGTCAACATCGCCGATGTCTACGACGAGGAAACGCTCAAGAAAATCCATCCGGCCTTGAGTTTTCTCCAGGAAGTCGACAAGCGCTCGGGCTACAGGACCAAGCAGATGCTGGTGGCGCCCGTCATGGACGGCGACACGCTGTACGGCGTCCTGCAGGTCATCAACAACCGCAGCGACCAGCCCTTTGGAAAGCTCGAGGAAGACGGCGCGCGCCAGCTCTGCAAGACACTGGGCATCGCGATTCGCCAGCGCATGCAGAGAACGGAAGACGGCCAGCGGCGCAAGGCGACCAAGTACGACGGCCTTGTCACCGAAGGCGTCCTGTCGCAAGACGAACTGCAGCAATGCATTCAGCTGGCGCGTGAAGAGGGCAAGTCGGTCGAGCACATGCTGATGGCCAACTACCACATTCGCCCCACCCAGATCGGCCAGTCGCTGGCGAAGTTTTTCGGCGTGGGTTATGAGGCCTTCAACGCCGGCCGCATCCGCTCCGAAATGCTGCACGGCCCGCTCAAACGCGAGTTCATCGGGCAACAGGGCTGGATACCGCTGGAGGAAACCACGGAGGGCCTGGTGATCATGTGCATGGACCCGGAGGCCGTGCGCGGTGCGCGCGTCGTTCCGCAGGTGTTCCCCCGCATCACCAAGTTCGCCTACCGCGTCACCACCCAGACCGAGTTCGACGAGACGCTCAACCAGCTCTTCGGCGCCGGTGTTGACAGCAGCACTATCGACCAGCTGCTGGCCGACATGGATTCTCCGCTGGAAGGCGATTCTCTCGACGAGTCGTCGCTGGAATCCGCAGCGGCCGACAACGAACTGGTCAAGTTCGTCAACAAGGTCATCATCGACGCCTACAACCAGAAGGTGTCGGATATCCACATCGAGCCCATGCCCGGCAAAGCCAAGACCGGCATCCGGTTCCGCATCGACGGCACCTTGCAGCCCTACATCGAAGTGCCGGCGCAGTTCCGCCAGGCCATGGTGACCCGGCTTAAGATCATGTGCGACCTGGACATTTCCGAAAAGCGCAAGCCGCAGGACGGAAAGATCAAGTTCAAGAAATACGGCCCGCTGGACATCGAGCTGCGCGTCGCCACCATCCCCTCCGCCGGAGGTGTGGAAGACGTGGTCATGCGGATCCTGGCCGCCGGCGAACCGATTCCGCTGGAAAAGCTCGGCCTCACCGCGCACAACAAGGAGCGGCTCGAAAAAACCGTCTCCAAGCCTTACGGCCTGTTTTACGTGTGCGGCCCCACCGGCTCCGGCAAGACCACCACGCTGCACTCCATCCTGAAATTCCTCAACACGCCGGACACCAAAATCTGGACCGCCGAGGACCCGGTTGAAATTACCCAGAAAGGCTTGCGCCAGGTTCAGATCAACCGCAAGGCCGGCATCGACTTCGCGCTGGTCATGCGCGCCTTCCTGCGGGCCGACCCGGACATCATCATGGTCGGCGAGTCGCGCGACAAGGAAACCGTGGCCATGGGCGTCGAGGCATCGCTGACGGGCCACATGGTGTTTTCCACCCTGCACACCAACTCCGCGCCTGAATCCATCACGCGCCTGCTGGACATGGGCATGGACCCCTTCAATTTCGCCGACGCTTTGCTGGGCATCCTGGCGCAGCGCCTGGCCAAAAAACTGTGCGATTGCAAGGAGGCTCACACCTTGAGCTCGCAGGAAATCAAGGATTTCATCAAGGAATACTCCGAAGAGCTGCGCCACACCGACGCCTGGAAGGCCGATGAGGGCGGCGAATCGCAAAAGCTGTTTGAAGACTGGATGGAGCGCTACGGCAAGGACGGCAAGCTCACCGTGTACCGGGCCGTGGGCTGCGACAAATGCGGCAAGACCGGCTACAAGGGCCGGATCGGCTTACATGAACTCATGATTGCTGACGACGCCGCGAAAAAACTGATCCAGGAACGGGCCCGCGTGGCCGAGCTGTTCGCCAGCGCGGTCAGCAGCGGCATGCACACGCTGAAGATGGACGGCATGGAAAAGGTGCTGATGGGACTGACCGACCTGAAGATGGTCCGCTCCGTCTGCATTAAATAAGGTCTTGCGCGGAAGCCGCGGCGCCGGTGGTTCAGCTCCCGGCGCGCGCCTTCGAAGCGGTTTGCCTCTCGCACCACTTGCGCCACACGTTGCGCAAGGCTTCTTCAAAGTGCCGGGCAAACCGCGGCGCGTCGAAAAGCGGTGAAGCCAGCACCTGCTGCCTCATGCCGGCGCGCAGCGATGCCAGGCGCGGCAAATCGCTGGCATGCGAGACGGCTCTTCTCACATAGTCATCGGTGTCTGCGGCCACCCACTCGGGCAGGCCGGCGTTCATCAGCAATCCAACGCCCTGGCGGGCCAGAAAGCTCTTGCCAGCCAGCGTCAGCACCGGCACCCCCATCCACAGGGCTTCGGCCGTGGTCGTTCCACCTGTGTAGGGGAAGGGATCGAGGGCGATATCAACCTCCTGGTAGGTCGCCAGGTAGGTCGCGCGAGGTCCCGCGCTCAGTACATGCAGCCGCTCGGCGCTGATGCCGTGGACAGCAAAGCGCTCCGCTACGGCATGCTGCCGGCGGATCTGCTGGTCCGGTGGCGCTACAAGTCGCAAGCGGCTGCCGGGTACGGCGTGCAGTACCCGGGCCCACAAGGCGACAACCGCATCGTTCATCTTCGACAGGGTATTGAAGCAGGCAAAGGTCACGTAGCCGTTGCGCAAGGCAGGCAGGGGCGTGACCTCAACATGGTGCGCGGGCGGGGTAAAACAAAGCCGGGTTTCCGGCAGGCGCAGGATCTCTTCGGTGAAATGACTCTCCAGCTCAGGGGGCAAGGTCCAGGGGTCGGCAATCAGGTAATCGATGGCCGCCACACCCGTGGTAGCGAAGTAACCCAGCCAGCTGATCTGCACGGGAGCGGCTTTCCAGGCAAAGACAGGAAGGCGGTTCTTGCCGGTATGCCCCGAGAGGTCCATCAGGATATCTATCCCGTCATCGCGGATACGCTTGGCCAGGACTTCATCGGGCTGGCCAAACGCCAGATACCAGCCTTGCATATGGCCTTTAAGCCGTTCCGTGACATCGTCGGCATCCGGCGAGTTGGAATAGGCAAAAAGTTCCAGCCGACCCGCCGCTTCGGTCGACAAAGCCTCCAGCACGCTCTCGATAAAGTAAGCCACGGGATGTGAGCGCAAATCCGCCGAGACAAAGCCCACGCGCAAGCGCCGGTCGGGATCCGCCTGGTTCCTCAAGCTGGCGGGAGGTGGGGCCAACTTCGAAACCATCGCGCCGAAGCGCTGGGCCTCGTCTCGCAACTGTTCGGGTGAAAGGCCGGGCAGGAAATGCTGAGTCAACAAAAGATTGCTTTGCGCGATGGGGAAATCAGGCTTGGTGGCTAGCGCATTGCGGTAACTTTTCAGCGCATCGTCGAGCTGGCCAAGGTCTTTGAAGGCGGCACCCAGGTTGTGGTGCACCTCGGCATTCTGGGGCTCGAGTTGGAGCGCCTTGCTATAACTTGCCGCCGCTTCGCCGAACATGCGCAACGCCATAAAAATGTCACCGAGATGGCAATGCGTGTTGACAAAATCAGGCTTGAGTTCCGCTGCGCGCTGAAGGTGGGTCGCGGCCTCACGCAGCTGGCCCAGATGGCGCAAGACCAGACCCAGGCTATAGCGTATGTCCACATTGTCGGGATCGAGTTCCAGCATCTGGCGGTAGGCGATAGCCAGCTCATTGGTGCGCTCAAGCCGTTTCAGGAGGTCGGCCTGTTTTTCATGGGCCTGGGCATGGTCCGTCCTGATCGTCAAGGCGCGGCGATAGCTCTCCAGGGCTGCTTCATCCTGCCCCAGTTCTTCCAGGGCCGCCCCCAAGGCGATTTCCGCCTCCACGAAATCCGGCTTGAATGCCAGCGCCCGGCGGTAGGCCCGCGCGGCCGCCTCATGCTGAGCCAGCCGTGCGTGAGCGGATCCGATGTTGAAGTGAGCGCCGGCCGAGTCCGGTTTGTACTGCACGGCCTTGGCAAACGCCTCCAGTGCATCCTGTGCATCGCCCCGGTCAAGCAGTATGGTGCCGCGGTTGAAGTGCGCCCGGGCATAGTCGGGTACCAGGGCAATCGCCTGGTCATAGCACCGTAACGCCTCTTCCGGTCGCCCCTGCTGTTCAAGTTCCATGCCCTGTGCCAGCAGATCATCGGCGCTCAAACCCGGATCCGGACGCGGCGCAGCTTGCGCATCCGCTTTTGCGGCAGGGCGCGCCACCCGCACAAATCTGTCAAATATTCCCATTGCCGGCCTCTTCAGCCCGCCGTGGCGGGCATGGGGTTTTGCTCACACCACAATTGCCACATGCCGCGCAGGGCAGCCTCGAAATGACCGGCAAAGCGTGGTGCGTCGAAAATGGGCGAGGCCAGCACCTGCTGCCGCAAATCAGCGCGCAGCCTGGCCAGGCC
>NZ_JBFUBU010000033.1:0-61211 GCF_056405595.1 Polaromonas sp. P1_G1 | reverse complement strand
CGCGCGCAGGGAGCGCGCGGCCCACCGGAGTACTCCATGACCGCCAGCACCAAGAAATCCGCCACAGCGCCCAGCTTCAAGATGACGCCCGTTAAGGCGTCAACCAGCATCGCCGAGCACGGTTACGACGCCGCCACGCAAATGCTGCGCATCCGCTTCACGTCAGGGCTCACCTACGACTACACCGGAGTGCCACCCGACAAGGCCGAAGCGTTCGGCAAGGCCAAGTCAGCCGGCAGCTTCTTTGCCAGTGACATCCGCAACGCCTTCAAGGGCGTGCCCGCGCCCAAGGCCAAAGCGAAGAAATAACCAGTTTCGGGCCATACCCGGGGGTGCTCCTGCCTCCCTCCCTCCCTCGTTGCCCCCGGGTGCCCTTTTTTTACAACAAACCTCTCACCACGCCATGGACATAAAAATTGAAATCGTGACGCCCGCCAAGGCCGAAGGCTGGCTGAACATGAACAAGAACAACCGCAAGATGCGCGACGGCGTGGCCGAGAAGTATGCCCACGACATGAAGGCCGGGAAGTGGACCACCTGCCCCGAGCCGATTGCCTTCTATGAAGACGGCGACCTGGCGGACGGGCAGCACCGCCTGTGGGCCATCGTTGATTCGGGCGTGTCGATCAGCTTCCCGATTGCGCGCGGCCTGAGCCGCACGGACGGTCTGAACATCAACACCGGCCTTACCCGGTCCCTGGTGGACAACGGGCGCATCAGCGGCCGCGACGCCGGCCTGTCCAACGAGCTGATTTCTGTGGCCCGCGCCATCGCCCAGGGCAACCAAGGCAGCAACACCAAATCCCTGTCCAGCGCCGACAAGCTAGACATGGTGGGCGAACACCGGGACGCGGCCACCTGGGCGCTGGCCAACGGCCCCCGGGGCCGCGGGCTGCGCAACGCGGTCATCAACGCCGCCGTTGCCCGGGCTTGGTACTGGGAAAGCGACCTGGACCGCCTGAAGCGCTTCTGCGACGTCTTCACCAGCGGATTCGGCGACGGTGACACCGAATCGGCGGCCATCGCGCTGCGCAACTACTTCCTGACCAAGAAGGGCCTGCTGAGCACGGCGCTTTGGGCTGACACCTTCTTCAAGGCGCAGAACGCCATCCAGTACTTCATGAAGGGCAAGCGGCTCACCGTCATCAAGACGATGACCGAAGAGGCCTACCCGCTCAAGCGCAAGCAGCGCAAAGCCCGCGCGGCCTAACCCCCCACCAAGTAGCAAGATGCTCTCCAATCAATTTGTTCTCAACCTGGCGGCCAAGCTGGTCATCGTGTTCTTCGCGGGCGCCGGCGGCGCCTGTGCCGGCATTGAGGAAGCCCTCGGCCGGCATGTCGATTACGCGATCAACCACAACGACAACGCCCTCTCCTGCCATCGCGCCAACAACCCACAAACCCAGCACCTAGTGGAGGACGTTTGGTCGGTCAAGCCGTACATGCTCACGGGCGGCCGGCCGGTCGGCTACATCCATTTCTCGCCGGACTGCACAAACTTCAGTCAGGCCAAGGGCGGCCAGCCGCGCAGCGAGGCCATCCGCTCCCTGCCTTGGGTAACAGTGAAGTGGTGCGGCACTGTGCGCCCCGACGTTTTCACGCTCGAAAACGTGAAGGAGATAAAAAAATGGGGTCCGCTGATCGCCAAGCGCGACAAGGCCACCGGCCGCGTAATCCGTGTTGACGGCACAGTGGCCGGCCCAGGCGAACGGGTGCCCCGCCAAGAGCAATTTTTGATCCCTGACCCGAAGCGCCTGGGCAAGACCTGGCACAAGTACTGCGCCATCCTCCGGGGTATGGGCTACGACATCGAGGACCGCGTGCTGTGCGCCGCCGACTACGACGTGCCCCAGCAGCGCAACCGCCTGTTCCAGGTCGGCCGGTGCGACGGGCAGCCCATCTGCTGGCCCGCACCAGTTCGCGCCAAAGACCCGGCCAAGGCCCCCAAGGGAGCGAACGGCAAACCCCTGCCGAAGTGGATTGCCGCCTACGAGTGCATCGACTTCACCAACAAGGGAAACAGCATCTTCGGCCGCAAGAAGCCACTGGCCGAAGCCACCTTGAAACGCATCGCGCGCGGCATGGAAAAGTATGTTCTGAACTGCGCGGACCCCTTCATCGTGCCGGTTACGCACACCAAGGGCGGAAACCGCGTGCGGGACATCCGTGAGCCCCTGCCGGTTATCACCACGGCCAGAGGTGGCGAACTTATGGTGGCGGCTCCGGTCATGGTTCAAGCCGGCCACGGGGAAGGTAAGGCTGGGGGCGTCCAACGCTGGGGCATGGGGGCAAAGGATGTGCGGTCAGCGCTGGGCACGGTCACGGCGAACGGCGGTGGCGGGCACTCGGTCTCTGTAGCCAACCTCGTGCAGTTGCGAAACAACTGCGACGGCCGGGATCTGCGCGACCCGCTGCAGGTTGTCAGCGCCGGCGGGGAGCATCACGCCCTGGTGGAATACCATCTGAGCCCAGAACACGAGGAAGGCGCGCTTCGCTGCGCCGCCTTCATCATGGAGTACTACGGCTCAGGCGGTCAATGGAGTGACCTGCGCAACCCGCTGAACACTGCCACCACGAAGGCGCGCATGGCGCTGGTGACGGTCTGGATCAAGGGCGACCCTTACGTCGTCGTTGACATCTGCATCCGCATGCTGACGCCACGGGAGCTGGCGAACGCGAGTAGCCTGCCGCCGCAGTTCATCCTGAGCCACGGCCACGACGGCCGCATGTTCAACAAGGCTCAGCAGATCCGGTTCATTGGCAACTGCGTGCCGCCCAAGCTGCAATATCACGTCACCGCCGCCAATTACAGCGACTACAGGGAGCCCGAAGCTCTCAGGCTGGCCGCATGACGTCAGCCAAACACCTTCCGCAAGAAGTCGTCCATGGCAATGCGCTTTGCGTCGGCCTCTCGCTCCAGCTTGTCCGCCAGCACCAATTGCGCTTCGGACGGTCCCGTCCCCTGTTTCGCCATGCAGTCGGCAAACGCCTGGGTGACTATCCCACGCGCTTTGCGTGCCTCCTGGTTAATCACCTGCCACTCGGCCTGCATGCCCGTCCACTGGCTGCGCGCCCGTTCGATGTCTTCCATAGCCCCCTCCACAAGTTGAAAGCCACAGTATGAGCGAAAACAGCCATAGCGCGGCCACATCCGTCCAATGGTCCCCCCAGCAGTCCAATGCGTTGCTGGCTGTCAAGGAGTGGCTGGCAACCCCCAAGAAAAAGCGCCTGCAGGTCTTCCACGTGTTCGGCTACGCCGGCACGGGAAAAACCACGCTTGCCAAGGAAATAGCCGGCATGGTCAAGGGCGAAGTGCTGTTCATGTGCTTCACCGGCAAGGCCGCCCTGGTCCTCAAAAAGAAGGGCTGCGGCGGCGCCAGCACGATCCACAGCGCCATTTACAAGGCAAAGCGGGACCCGCATACCGGCAAGCACACCTTCAAGCTCAACCGCGACAGCGCAGTGGGCAGCGCCGCGCTGGTCATCGTGGATGAGGTCTCCATGGTCAATGAGCTGCTGGGACGCGACCTGATTTCCTTCGGCACGCCCATCCTGGTGCTGGGCGACCCCTTTCAACTCCCGCCCATCAGCGGGGACGGCTTCTTCGACACGCCCAAGCCGGAAATCCTGCTCACCGAGATTCACCGGCAGGCCCAGGACAACCCCATCATCCGGCTCTCCATGGACGTGCGCGCCGGCAAGGCCTTGCAGCCCGGCACCTACGGCGACAGCCGCGTCATCCTGCGCAGTGATGTCGATGCCGACGAGGTGCTGGGCGCCGACCAGGTCATCGTGGGCATGAACACCACGCGGCAGCGCTACAACCACCGCATCCGCAAATTACGCGGCTTCGACAGCGCTTTCCCCGAAATGGGCGACCGTCTGGTCTGCCTGCGCAACAACCACGCGAAGGGGTTGCTCAACGGGTCACTCTGGCAGCCGAAGCGCCTTGGCAGCGACGCCGACAACATCATCGGCCTGGAAGTGAAGTCCTTGGACGACGAGGACGCCGGGCCAGTCGATGTGACGGTGCCCGAGGCCTTCTTCCTTGGCAAAGAGAAAGACCTTGACTGGCGCATCAAGCGCGCGAACGACGAGTTCACCTTCGGCTGGGCTCTCACCTGCCACAAGAGCCAGGGTTCCCAGTGGGACAACGTGTTCATCGTCGATGAATCGGCCGTCTTCGCTGAAAAAGCGACCCGCTGGCAATACACCGCCATCACCCGCGCCGCCGAGCGCGTGACTCTTCTGGTGAACTGACCATGACCTCAATCCACGTCAAGGTCGTATTCGGTCTGCAGTTGTCGGATGATGCGCGCAACGTCGGCCCGGTAGGTGTCCCGGCTACGCAGGACCGGCACTGTCCAGTTGCCGCCGGCGTCGCCGGCCGCCCAGACCACCCCGCCCAGGTCAACGTCCGTCGCCTGCCCCTCCATACCCGGCAGCGCGGCTATGCGCTCCTGCAGGATGCCCTGCAATTGTTTCGCCGTCCGGCTGGGCTTGGTCATTGCAGCCGCGCGTGGATGTACGGCCAGGCTGACAGCGCCAGCGCACCCAGCGAAATCAGTATTGCACACCCCGCCCAGCGCGCTGAATCCTTGGCCGCCTGTGTGGCCTGGCGCTGCAATTCCAGCGCCTCAAGGCTTTGGCCGGTGGCCTCCTGCCGCTCCCTCAACTCGACGTACCGCAGCCCATACATGCGGTTCCTGCCACGCATCGAGCCGTTCGCAATCGCGGTTCGCAACTGCTCCAAGTCGCCACCACGCTCGGCCACCCAGGCGGCTGCATCTTCGATTGATCCAAAAGCCATCGCCTCACCTCTTTTGAAAGCAACATTATGAGCCGCCGATTCGGACGCAACCAACGCCGCCGCGCGCGAGAGGCCATCGCCACGCTGCAGGACATCACAAACGACCAGTTGAGCGCATTGACCGCCAACCGGGCCAAACTGCGCGAACTTGAGCAGGAGCTGGACCACGCGAAAGAGCTGGTCGGCCCCATGTCAATCCTGTTCCCCGCCGAAGAGGAAATGTCCGTTGGCTGGAAGAGCACCGACCGCGCCCAGGCCTGCGTGGACGTGTCGCCACCCTTGCCGGATCTGGCGCCCAGCTTTGCCCAGCACGAGACCGAGCCCATGTGCTTCCGCACCATCCCGCTGGACGTCCTGATCCTTCGGGTTGAGCGGAGCGAATTGGACCAGTGCCTTCACGTCGGCGTGAAGTTCGCGGATGGTGTGTGGGGCTATGGCATCACTCGCAAGGCATGGGCCGCAATGACCTATGCCCAGCGCGTGAAGTTGATCCGCCAAACTCTCCCGGACACCCTGGCCGACGCGGTTGCAAAGCACGGACTGGGAAGGGGCTACTGATGCGTGAAGTCGCCATCCCCACAGTGAAGGCCATTTCAGTCCGCCAGCCATGGGCGACCCTGATCGTGCACTTCGGCAAAGACATCGAGAACCGGAGTTGGGCGACACGCTTTCGCGGTCCGGTACTGATTCACGCCGCCAAAGGCATGACTCGCTACGAGTGGGAAGACGCCATTGAATTTGCCACAGAGGCTTTGTGGCATCTGCCGCTGGAGCGCCGCAAAGAGCTGAGCGCCATGTTGGCCTTCGACGCCCTGCCCCGCGGCGGGATCATCGGCAGCGCTGTCATCACTGATTGCGTGACATCGAGCCCTTCGCCGTGGTTCATGGGTAGCCACGGCTTCGTGCTGGCCAATGCCAAGCCGCAGCCATTCCGACCGTTCAAAGGAGCGCTGGGCTTCTTTAGCGTGCCCGACCTCTCAACCTCAACACCAACGGAGAAATCATGAGCCAAGCCGCCCCCGTGACGACGGACATTGACGAGCCAAACGAGCTGGACATCGAGACCCAGTTCGACAACAAAAACGACACCGGCGAGGCCTTCATGGTCAGCGTGCCGTCATGGCTGCTGCACAGCCTGAGCGCGCCGGAATGCAGCCGGGCCGACAAACGCATGGCGTTCAACATCTGGCTGGACAAGATCAATCCCACCATCAGGGCCAACCCACTGCGGCCGCGGGAAGACCCGCACTCACCTTTTCAGCGCCGTGTCGAACCTTGGATGCAAGTCTGCTTTGGCCCGGAAATCTCCGCCGACAAGGAAGAGCGCAATCACCGGTTCTTTGAGGAATCCACGGAGCTGGTGCAGGCGTGCGGCATGACAGCCAGCGAAGCCCACCAACTGGTCGACTACGTGTTCGGCCGCCCGGTCGGCGAAAAGACCCAGGAGTCCGGCGGCGTCAGCGTCACGCACGCCGCGCTGTGCCTGGCCCACGGCATGGACATGCACGAAGCGGCAGAAATCGAACTGGACCGCATCTGGGGCAAGGTTGAACAGATCCGGGCGAAACAGGCAGCCAAGCCGAAGCACTCCCCGCTGCCCGAAGCGCCCATCTATGCGATTTCCTGTGTCAAGCCCGGCCGCTCAATGCAGGCGTGCGCAAGCAATTGCTCCTGCTTGGGAGATAGCGCGCGCCCCGGTGGCTATGTGGTGCGCATTGGCGAACACAACGGCGGCCCCTACGACATGAAAGGCGGTGCCGCATGAGCGCCACCAAATACCCTGAAGTCCTAGCCTTAGCGCTCCGCGCCGGCGCCACCGCCTACAGCCCGCCCCCCATGCGCGCAGTGCGCGGCATCTCCATGACGCACGAGGCGTTTGACGCCTTCATTGAGAGATACAACGCACGGCCGCAACTGGCGGCCGGCCTGGCCGAACTGATGCGTAAAGCACGGGAAGAACGGCACACCATCACCTACTCCGACCTGCAGGCGCTGGTTGAGCACCCCACGAAGGCGGCGCAGGATCTGTCCCTGGAGGACTGGAAAGCGGACGCCCTTGTAGTACTCACCTCCATCCGGATAGACCTGCGGCAGACCAAATTCGGGGGATTGCTGGCAGACGAGCTGGAGCGCTTGATTCGTTCTGCCCCGGCAGGGACAGGCCACGCAGCGCCGGAAGGCCGTTGCCAGGTCTGCGGCGGGCCAACCCCTTGCAACTGCAACAACATGGAGAACTTGGGATGAGCCTCACCTACGAAGCAATGATGTTCGCCCGCCGTGCGCACGCCGGCCAGGTGCGCAAATACACCTTGAACCCATACGCCGACCACCTGGCCGAAGTCGCCGGCGTCGTGGCGGCCGTCGCCAACCCAATGACCCAGGACTGGGCCGCAATGGTGGCCACGGCCTGGCTGCACGACACGGTGGAGGACTGCGGTGTCACGGTGGACGAAATTTACGAGCGGTTCGGCTTTACCGTGGCTAACGGGGTCAAGCTGCTGTCCGACCTTGAAGCCGGCAACCGTGCCGAACGCAAGGCCGCATCCCGCGTGCGGCTGGCCGGCGCGCCGGACTGGGTGCAGACCGTCAAATGCGCTGACCTCATCAGCAACACCTCCAGCATCGTCCGGCACGACCCAGTCTTCGCCGTGACCTACCTCGAGGAAAAGCGCCTTCTGCTGGACGTAATGACCCGGGCCGACCCGCGCCTGGTCCGCATTGCCCGGCTCCAGTCGGAGGTGCCCAATGGCTGACGCGGACCTCACCGACCGTGAAATCGACAACATCTGTCACCCGCTGACTCAGAACGCGGCCAAGGTGCGCTTTCTGCTTGCCATGAAGCTGAACGTGCGGCGCGCCGCTGACGGCCGGCCGCTGGTCAACCGCGCGCACTACGACGCTGTGACGGGCCGCGGCATGGCGCAGGCGCCCGTCGCTGAGCCAGCACAAGAACCCGCCTGGGAGACACCCATATGAGCCGACCCCGCGACCGGCAAAGCACCGCCGGCCTGCTGCCGCGCATGGAGGCGCGCCCGCGCACCAAAGGCGGCTACACCTACCGCTACCACCCCGTGGGCGGAAAGCCCATCCCTCTCGGTCGCGACCGTGAGGCCGCGCTGCGCCAGGTACTGGACCTGACCGGCCACAACGGCGACAAGGGCACCGTCAACGAGTTGTGGCGGCTGTACCAGCTTTCGCCGGGCTGGCAGGACCTGGCGCAGGGCACGCGCGACGACTACACGCAGGCCAGCAAGCCCCTGCTGAAGCGTTTCGGCGCCATGGCGCCGCAGCATGTCAAGCCAGCCCATATCGCGCGCTACCTGCGCGTTGAGCGCGCCAAAGCGACTGTTCGGGCCAACCGTGAGTTCGCCCTGCTGTCGAATTTGCTAAATCTGGCCGTGGAGCGTGGCGAATTGGATACAAACCCCTGCAAGCAGGTGCGCCGTAACAAAGAGAAACCACGCAAAAAGGCGCCGGCGCCGGCCACGCTGCAAACGTTTCTGGAGTGGGCGTGGAAACAAAAGGGCCAAGGAGCAATCCTGGCCGGCATGGCCGAGTTCGCCTCACTGGCGGGCAACCGTGGCATTGAATTCCGTACCCTGGCCTGGCCGCTGGTCGGTGACCTCATCACCACGCTGATCCGCGCCAAGCAGCGTGACGGGCAGCCCGAAATCGTAGAAGAGGTGGAAATGTCGGACCTGCTTGTGGACCTGATGAAGCGCATGCGCGCCCTGGGCCGCAACACCGAAGCCGGCTGGGTCTTCCCCAACGCCAAGGGCAATGCCTACACGGCTCAGGCCTTCAAGCTGGGGTTTGCCCGCCTGAAGGCGAAGGCCCGGGAGGAAGGTGCGCTAACCAAAGAGCTGAACTTCACGTTCCACGATCTGCGCCATTTCTATGTCACGCAGTACAAGAAACGGCACGGCGACTGGGGTGGCTGATGGGGCTCGAACCCACGACAACAGGAATCACAATCTGGCGGTCAAAACCAATATACATGCGGGCTGCGGCGTGATTCTTGGGAATATTTTCGCTGATTTCATAGCGATTTGGTGCGGCTTCGCGGCTGTTCGTTCCCGGAAATTTCCCGGCTGGCGAGGTGCCCACGCAGTGACGGCTCACCGGAAAAATTTACCTTCTGCCAGGTATCCGTTAGGTAGCGGCGGGGGTAACTCCTCAAGGAAGCTGCGCTCAGTGGCGCGGCAGTATTTGTGTACCAATCCCTTCGGGCCCTTACCTTGAATCCAGGCGCCCGTCCGTCGCTCCAGCCAGCCAGAACTCGCCGCCCCGAGAAACTTTGGATAGTGCAGAGACTTGGCAAGGGGCATCGTCCCCGTGAAGCACTCCCTCTGATTGCCTTGAAGATTTGCTTGTGGGTGTCGTGCTAAGTCAAAATCCCACCACACGCTAATCCGAAGCTCTCCCCCGGAGAGGTTGCACCAATTAATAACACTAGGGCGACCTGCCAACGTGCAGAAAACATGGCCCTCGACCTCTTGTTTCTCCGTCAACGAGACTACCCCTCGATCCAACAATTCATTGATGCCTAGGATCATCAATTTTCTGTGTTTGTCCATAACTGCTCCTTTAACTCAGCATACCCGGCTCAGGCAAATTGCGCAGCGTCTTGAACTCCAAAGGCTGACCCGCGTCCACAATCTCTAGGGTTTCCTTGCCGTTGCGGGTCACGACCTCCAGCTGGTACAGCGTGCCTGTGCCCTGGAAACGGGCGAAGTAAGCGTCTCCCCGTTTGATGTCTTCAACGACCTCCTGAGCATCAGCGATGTAATCCATCTGCATGTGCCCAAGAGCCTCTAGTTCAGGGTCCGGTTCCATCGGGTAAACCGCCAGCTCGTTAGGCTCGCCGTCCTTAAAGCGCACCGCACCTGTTAAATATTTCGCCATGTTGCCTCCATTAATTTGTCAATTTGACTACAAACCCGGGGCGGTGCCTGCCGGTACAGTAACGCCATGTGCAACCTCTACACCCCGCCCACGCCAGCGGTATTCAGCAATTACTTTGGTGTGGATCTGCGTGATCTTGCCTGGGGTAGCTATGTAGCCCCACTCAAGCCAGGCCCGTACCTCAAGGCAGGCGGAAAACCGGAAGTCGGGCAATGGGGCATGATCGCGCCAGATTCCAAGACGGCCAAGCCGTTCGGGCAAACGAACAATGCCAGGCGTGAGACCCTGGCAACCCGCAAAACATACTCGGCCGCATGGCTCAGCGGCCGGCGCTGTCTCATCCCGGCGGTGACCTTTCAAGAGCCCTACTACCCCGAGCACGACCCTAAAGCCAAAAGCATTGCCTGGCGCTTTGAGCGCGCTGATGGGGAGCCGTGGGCGCTGGCCGGCATCTGGGCTGAGTGGATTTCTCCCGAAGGCGAAGTCGTGCCCAACTACACCATGATCACGCAGAATTGCGACGGGCATCCTCTCCTGGGCCTGATGCACAAGCCCGAGGTAGACAAGGCGGGAAACATCCTTGCGGAGCAGGACAAGCGGGCTGTGGTGCCGCTGGAGCGCGACCGCTGGGACGAGTGGCTACATGGCAGCCTTGAACAGGCGGAAGCCCTGATTCAGGTGCCCCCAATAGAAGTTTTCAGGCACCGAGCAGCCGACCCGACCAAGAACATTCCGCTGCCCGGATCAGCCCAAAATACCCAGGTTCAGACCCAGGGAGAGGGACTATTTTAGCCCAAAACACTGTATTCTTATACAGTGCTTTACGACGTCTATGTCTGTTTTGATTTGGGTAAAAGGATGCCGACAACCCGTATTGTCGAGCGCGGCGCCGTGCGCGGAAAACTCACTTTTGACTGCCCAGCCGTGGGCAGCTCCAGGCGCTGCTATGCCACCATCACGGGGCCTGATGGGCGGGACCTGGCGGAGCCGATGATGCCGGCGCACCGGCAACACCTTGAAGACGGCAACATCGTGATCACCGGCAAAGAGATATTTGGCGACGAACGGCTGCCGCGGAACCGCGACAGGCGCCCGGACCAGCAATGGCTCTGCATCCCGGTGCCGGACGCCTAATCGCGGCTTTCGGCCAACTCCTTACGAACGCTGGCCCGTATTTCTTTCGGTGCCGTCTTGGCGATCCGCGTTGCCTTGTCTTCGCGCATAGCCTTCACGCGGCGCAGAATCTGCGGCATCTGAATTCTGATGGGCGCTGCAGGGTTGGCCTCGTTCCAGCGCTTCAGCGCGTCGCGCGCCTCCTGCACTTTGGCCTGGTCACCTTCGAACATGCCCTGAGCCCACATCGCTGCGATTTCCGACTCGCGCATCTTGTTTTGGCCGACCATGTTTTGCACCTGGCGAGTGGCATCCTGCACGCGGGCCACGTCGTTGGGCTGAAAGCCGATGGCCTTGGCCAACACGTCGTAGCTGTCCGTGTCGATGACCTTCTTGCCGTTGACATCGCGGTACATGCCGGTGTTCGCCATGTCCACCGCCTGAATCACGTTGCGCACGGCCGTTGGCGACATCGTAGCCAGGGCGCCGGTGCGGCCGGTGATATTGCCGTCGACCAGCTTGCCGGCGGCGTCAAAGGCGCGCTTGCCCAGGTCGCCGGCCGGGCCGGCCAGCTCGAGCAAATCGCGGCTGTGGTCCTGCTTTTTGGTCAACAGGCCGGTACCGGGGATCAGGTTGCCCATACCCAGGCGGCCAGACACGTCGATGGGAACGCCGGCCAGGCCGGATATGCCGCGCTCCACGAACTGGGCACCCGGGCGGCCCAGCAAGCCGGTGAAGAACTCCTGTTTGGCCTGCTTCGAGCTGAAGTTGTAGCCCAGGCGCTGCATCACGCCGTCCACCACGTCGTCCAGGTCTTCAGCGAACGGCAGGCCGCCTGAGCCGGACATCAAGAACAGCACGGCCAGCGCCAGCAGCGCGGCCTTGCGGCCCTCTTGGCCGCTGGAGGCCATGCGGCTCAGCATTTCCACATAGTTGATGGAATAGCTCTTGAAGGTGAACAGCACGCCGCCCACGGCGCCGCGCGCCCACTTCGGCTTCGCCCCTTTGTTGTAGACGAACTGAGTCTCCTGAACCGCGCGCTCGGCGAAGGCGGCCGGGTCGGACATGCCCTGGTCCACGGCGGTGCGGTAGGCGGCAATGAACGTCGTGCGGCGGTTGAACTGCTCGGCCAGGCCAAACACCTTCCCCCAGGCCAGGGACAGCTTGGACATGGCGTTGCTGGCTGTAGCGGCCGCGTCGCCGGCCGTGGTGCCGTCGCCCGGCTTCAGCGTGGCCTTGCCCTGCGCCTGGGCCATGAGCTGGAACACCTCCTGCGGAGACACGATGCCGTCTTCCTCGGCTTTCTTCAGGGCCGCGTCCAGCGCCTTGTCGCCGGTGGACTTCTTGAGGGCGTCGCCCACAGCGTTTTTCATCTGCATCGCGGCCTTGGCGATGCCGCCGTACTGGCTCAGCCACGGGAAGGTGATGTTCAGGGGCTGCATCAAGTTGACCAGCGCCGACGCGATGGAGCCGCCCAGGTACTGCGCGAACAGCAGGCCACGGATCTTCTGCGCCTCTTCCTGTGGGTTTTTCACATAGTCCATGAGCTGCATGGCGGCGTCTTTCAACTCGCCCTGGCCCTTGGGTATGTCCTTCACCGACTGGGTGATGGCGCCCATATGCAGGCCGCTGGAGGTCTGGCGGGCGTTCGAGTAGACGAAGCCAGCCAGTACGCGGCCCGGGTCTTCACTGAAGCCCGCAATGCCCTTGCGCTGGATCAGGCGCTTCATGGCGCTGCGGTTGGCCTTTGCCAGCTTCAGGTACTGCTGGAACGCCTGGTGTGCCGCGTCGTCGCCGCCCGCTTCCAGGCCCAGCATTTCGCCGAACAGCTCTACCGTTTCCGGGCTCACGCCGGCAAAGAGCTTGTATTCCTCGTCGCTCATGGTGCCCTGGCTGATCGTGGCGTTCGGGAAGTTGGCGCGCATCTGCCGCGCCATCTTGTTGGCCTCGGGCTTCGACTCGAACAGGCCAAAATACACGCGCTCTCCGTTCTCGTCCACCACGTCGAGCGAGTTGGAGCCGAAGCGGGACAGCGGCGCGTAGCCCCGGTCCATCAGGTCGCGGGCGCGGTCGGCCTTGTCGATCATGCGGCTGGCCGTGTCCTGCAGCACGCCGGCGCGCTCGCTCCCCTCGCTCAGCTCCAGCAGGTGGTCGCGGAGCAGCACGGCCGCGGCGTCCACGTCGCCCATGGCCAGCGCCTGGTCTCGCACCTCTTCCACGTCGGTACCGCCGAAGCGCACCATGTCGGCCACTGCCATGTTGGTCAGGCTTTTGTCGGTGGCTGCGCGGAACTCGTTGTAAAGCTCCACCTGGCGGTCGGTCAGTTTGAAGAAGCTTTTTAGCTCCGCCGGCGTGAAGACGATGCCCGGCTTGAGAAACTCGCGCTCATACTTGCCGTCCACCATGCTCTCGTACTGCTCAATGGGCAGGCCGCGCCACATCTTCAGCACACCCTCGCTGATCTTGTCTTCGCGGAACAGGCGCTGGGCCTTGTCGTCGGCCGTCATCTTGGCGGCCGCCTCTTCCATCACGGAGGCCTTGACCGGCTTGCCGGCGCCGTCGCGCATCCAGACCAGCGTGCCCTCAAAGATGGGGGCCGCGATGGCTTTGTTGTCAGCGGCGGAGATAGGCGACTTGGTGATGTCCTTCCACGACTCCATCTTCGGCAGGATCGAGGGCGCCAGGTCGGCCGCCTCGCTGGCGTAGAAGGACACGTCGTTGATGAAGCTCTGCACGCCGTCGAACACCTTCTTGAAGGTGGGGTTGCGCTCGGCCAGGTTGTACTGGGTGCCGACAGTCTTGTGCCACCAGTTCAGCTTCCCGTTGGCCTTGAAGAAGTCGTTGACGATGTAGCCGGCGGGCAGTTTCACGTCCTGGGCGTTGTTCATCGCGCCGGCCAGGGCCTGCGGCAGGGAGCGGCTAAAAGCGACTTCTGGAGCAAGTTTGCTATCGCTGGCAGGGGTTTTCGACACTTTGGTATCGTTCGCGGCCGCCGCGCGCTCCACCCAGCCGCGCGCCGGCAGGATGTAGTTGTTGATGATTTCCTCATCGGTCAGCTTCAGGTTCTTGAAGCCCGGGACGTTGCGGCGCAACCAGGTGCGAATGATGGCGATGGCCCGCTTGACGTAGCCAATTTCGGGGCGGCTCTGGGCCATTTCGGCCAGCACCTCTTCGGCGGCCTGGGCGACCTCGTTGGGCACGTCCAGATTCAGGCCGTACTCCTTGGCCTTCGCCTCGATGTCGGCCTTGCGCAGCACTGCCAACTGGGTCAACAATGGCTTGAGTGCGCCGCCGAAATTGCCGCGCAGGCCGTAGTGGCCCAGCGACTCATGAAAGAGCTTTTCAGCAGCAACTTGGGCGGTCGGAATCTGGGACGCGACCAGATAGACCTTGTTGCGGTGGAAGAAGGCGTCAGGGTTGGTTTCCGTGCCGCCGCTGCGCAGCTTATGGTCTTCTTGGCGGACCTTTTCGGGAATCCGCTCGTCGCTCATGTCATAGACGACAACGACCTCGGGCGCGTTGGCCCAGCGTGACGTGATGGCTTGAACATAGCGCTCCACCTCGGCGGTGGCGCGCGCGGCCTCTACGCTTTGGCTGGCTCCGGTTTTTTGGGCGCCAGCTTTTCCATCATTTCCAGATCCGCCTTCTCTTCCTCGGGAGAATAGGGCCTCGCCCTGCTCTCCTGGCGATCCTTTCGTTCCTGCAGCACTGGTGCGGGTGTCATATGCGCTCCTGTATTGGGCAGGCGTCAAAAACGCCTCCATATAGTCTTCCGACCGGGGGAACTTCGCGCCCATCTTATCCCAGAAGCCCACGGCCGTGGGCAGGATGTCATGGATGTGAAGTTTGGCTGTTTCAGGCAGGCTACCCATGATGGCGCCCACCACTTTTTCCGCCATGCCGCTACCGCGCTTGGACTGGAAAATCTCGATGTTGCGCAAGGACTTGAACTGTCCCGCCTTGTCAACATCCATCGTCAAAATGCCCACGTTGGACCGGTCCCGGGCCGCCGCGGCGTCCAGGCCCTCCGCCCGGGCCTTGGCGAACTCCACGGGGTCGCGCAGTTCATAGTCGATGCGGGTTACCGCGCCGCCCGGCTGCCGCACGTTCAATCGAGGCTTGCCCAGCACCACGTCAGCGCTCTGGAAAGCCGTGCCCACGGGGGTGACGATGGGCTTCAGGGCCGCCGGCGCCGTGGCGCTGCGGCTGAACATCACTTCGTCGTCTGGGTCAGCCGGCGCGGCTGCAGTAGCCGTGCCGCCATCCTTCTTCTTCAGTTGCGCCAGCACCGCCTTGTGCGCCGCGCGCGCGGCCTCGAGCTTGGCTTCCTCCGGCCACGCGCCGGCGTCGGTGACGGAGTCCAGCTCGGCGGCTTCCTTCTTGGCGCGGTCGAGGTTGCGCTGCAGCCAGTCCACCTCACTCACGGCGCTGTGGAGCAGGTTTTCGACCACGCGCACCACACGCTCGGGCGCGTGCGCGGGTTGGTCGGCGACCACGGTTTTCTCCAGCGCAACCTTTCCGTCGCGCGATAGGGTCAGGTCCAGGTCGATGTTGCCATTCTTTGCTACCTGACCCTCCACCTGCACCTCGTAGCCCGCAATGGTGCCCAGCGACTTCAAGGTCTCGTCGGCGATGGAGTCAACGATGTTCTGGCGCAGCGCCGTCGCGAGTTTGGCGCGCCGGCGGTATTCGGTACCGTTGAAGGCCCAGCGGATGGGTTCCAGGTCGCCACGCGCCTCGGAGAATGCCTCCGCAATAGCGGCCCGGCTCTTGAAGGTCTCACCGTTGATTTCGATGGACACAGGCGCTGCCTTGCTGGTCTTCTCGCCAGCGGCGTCGGTGCTTTCGACTTTGGCTTCGGTCTTGTCGCGCAGATAGGCCTGGGCCTCATGCGCATCGGTGTAGACCTTGCCGTCAATCTCCATCTTGAACTCGGGCGGGTTATTCACCAGGTCCGACAGGTATTTGTCGGCCTGGGCGGCGTCCGCCCGGGCCTTTTCTAGCCGGCCCGGCAAGTCGGTCAGGCTGGTCTGCACACGGCGCCGGCGGCTGATGAGGTCGTTGCGCTGGGCCTCGAAGCTGCGGCGCTTCTGCTCCAGCTTCTTGACGTCGTTGCGAATCTGGATTTCCTTGAGCAGGTTGATGTCGCCGGTCGCGGCGGCCTGCATTTCTCCGGCGCTCAGCTCCATGTCCTCGAAGGCGTTGTCAATTTCGCGGCTGATCTGGCGGGACCGGAGCTGGTTGATCATCTTCAGCTTGGTCTCCTGCACCTGCCACATGCGCATGTCCAGCGTGTCCTTGGTCACGTAGGCCAAGATTTCGATTTCAAAGCCCGGAATTTCGGTCATCAGGATGTTGCCCTGGCGCTCGATTCGGCCCTCGCGCTGCTCCACGTCGGACGGGCGCCAAGGCACGTCGAGGTGATGCAGGGCCACCAGCCGCTCCTGCACGTTGGTGCCGGCGCCCAGCTTCTGGGTGGAGCCCAGCAGCACGCGCACCTGGCCAGCGTTCATCTTGCGGAACAGGTTGGCCTTCTGGTCATCCGTGTTGTAGTCGTGGATGAAGGCAATTTCGTGCTCTGGGATGCCCTTTTCAACCAGCGCGGCCTTGAAGTCGTCGTAGACGCTGAACCCGCGCAGAGCGGATTGCACGGCGCTCAGCCAGTCCTGGCCTTTGGCGTCCAGCTCAGCCTGGGCGGCCTCTACGTCTTCCATGATGCCCATGGCAGCCTCGTTGCCCAGCGTCGCGGACGCGGCCACATCCTCATTGCCGGCCTGGATGCGTGCCTGCAGGGCCTCGTACTCCTTCAGCTCGGCCTTGGCATGCTTGATGGGCGTGCCCATGTCCGAAAACACCAGTTGCGTGCCCTTCCACTTTTCGTACTGGTGGTAGCGCTCCAGCACGCGGTCGCTGGACGTGTCGATGCGGCCGCCCTTCTCGCGCTCGGTGGCCTCCGGATCAACCAGGCGGATGTCCATGGCGGCCTTGCGGGCGTCACCCATAACAACCAGGATGTTGTCGTCGCCCTTCTTCGGCGGGCCGCGGCGCTTCTCGATGGCCTGCGCCCGTTTGGCGATTTCCGCCATGTAGTCGTCCTGGGCCTTGGACTTATCCAAGGACACCGGCGTGCGCCGGCCGCCCTTGAGCTTGGGCAGGGGGAACGCGGCGCCGTCGTTTTCCTCGGTGTAGGCCTTCTTGATGTCGTCCATCGTCACCGTGTCGGAGACCTGGTCGAACATCTTCAGCAACTCGGTCGTGTTGACGAAGTTGCTCATGCGGTTGCTGGCTTTGAAGCCGTCGCCGCTGGGCGCCTGCATCCATACCTGCTCAACGCTGGCGAAGGTGTTGGCCCAGGCGTCGAACGACTCGAAGCCCAGCTCCTTCATCTGCGATGGCATCAGGTACCGCATCATGTGGTACATCTCGGCCAGCGAGTTGCTGACCGGCGTGCCGGTGGCGAAAACCACACCCTGCCCGCGCCCGTTCTTGGCGTACACCTGGTGTGCCTTCACATACATGTCATAGGCGCGCTGGCTGCCGGCGCTGTCCCCCAGGCCCTGCACCTGCTGCATTTTGGTGCTGAACATGAGGTTCTTGAACATGTGCGCTTCGTCCACGAAAAGCTGGTCGACGCCGATTTGCTCGAAGTCCAGCAGGTCATCCATGGGCTTGTCGCGCAGGCTGCGAATGCGGTTCTCCAGCCGCTCCTTCATGGCCTCCAGTTGCTTGATCGTGCGGCGTTTGGTGGCTTTTTCGCCGTCGCTGACCTCCACGCTCTGGATGGTCGCCATGATCTGCTTGACCTGCTCGGCGTTGAAGTCGGCCTCGAACTCGGGCGCCGGCTTGATGAACCCATAGCTGCTGTGGGCTATGACCACGGCGTCCCAGTCGCCCGTCGCGATGCGGGCCAGGAATTTGCGGCGATTGGCCTTCTCGAAGTCCTTCTTGGTGGCCGTCAGGACGTTGGCGCCAGGGTATAGGCGGTAGAAGTCGGCGGCCCACTGCTTTACCAGGTGGTTGGGCACAGCCACCATGGGCTTGCGCGCCAAGCCGGTGCGCTTCAGCTCCATGGCGCCCGCCACCACAGTAAAGGTCTTGCCGGAGCCGACCACGTGGTCCAGCAGCGCGGTGCGGTCCTGCACGATGCGCGCTATGGCATTGCGCTGGTGCCGGCGGAACTTGATGATGCTGTCAGGCACCTTGCCGGGGAAGGTCATGTGGGAGCCGTCGTACACCCGCGTGACGTAGTTGTTGTTGGTCTCGTTGTAGGCCTTGGTCAGCAGTTCGGAACGCTCCGGGTCGCTGAACAGCCAGTCGTTGAAGCGGTCCTTGAGTTCCTGTGCCTTGGTATTGGCCATTTCGGTGGCCTCCACGTCGGTGCGGGTCTTCTTTTCGCCGTCGATGTAGGTGACCTTGATGCTGCGGTTGTTCAACAGTGCGTTGAGCATCTTGTCGCCCGGGTAGGCCGGCGTGCCCCAGGTGTTGCTCAGGGCCAGCGAGTTGCCGCCGCTCACCCAGAGCTGGTAGGAACTGTTGGCCTTCAGGTAGGTGACGCTGACCTTGGCATCCTCGCCGAACAGCTCATTGGCGAAGTCGGCATAGACGCTCGTAGGTACCCACGGGGAGCCGATGCGCGCCACGATTTCATGGCTTGCCACCTCGGGCGGCTGCACCGCCTCCAGTGCAGCCACATTGGCGAACATGCCGGCGGCCTGGGCCTGCGCCAGCTTCGCGCGCACGTTGCCCGAGAGGTAGGCGTCGCGCAGCACATATTCATCGCTGGCCGGGTCGCGGAACAGCAGCGGCTTTTCGCCCGTGCTCAAGGACTTCAGCACCGCCTCCGGCTCCATCCCCAGCAGCTCACCGATGTAGCCAGCGTCGAGCTTGCCGCGCTCGGCCATCGACACCTGCAGGGCGTCGGCCGGCGTGTCTACCTTCTGGACCTTCTCGCGCGCTGCCACCACGCGCTGGGTAAAGATGGGGCCTTTGCGGGCCGTCGATTTCGTGGGCTTCACGCCCATGCGTTTTGCCGCGGCCAGGCCAATGCCTGGCGTGTAGCCATGCTCCAGAGAGGCCAGCAACGGGAAGTCCGGGTCATCCTCGAACACGCGCAAGGTGCTGGGGTCGTTGATGAGGCCGTGGGTTGCCCGGTAAGCGTCGTACTGCCCGTTGAGCGTCGCGCGCAGGGACTTCATGGCCTTGGCGTCGTCGCCCATTTCAGCGGCAATCAGGCCGCGCACCGTAGTGCGCATGCCGGCCAGCGCTTTGATGCGCTCGAAGCCCGTGTCGCCCAGTTTGGTTTTCTCGGTCCACTGGGTCTCGGGGGTGACCTGCACGCCCCGCGCCTCGCCCGCCAGATCCGGCAGGCGCTGCATCAGCTTGTCGCCCTCCATGAAATAGCCGCCCTCGTTGACGCTGGGGCTCTTCAGTGCCGTGATGGCGGCCTGGGTGTGCTCGGCGGTGCCGGTCTCGGCCACGCTGCGGTAAATGCTTTCCGGCAGCTTGCCCACCGCCTCTTTCAGCAGCGCCAGCGTGTCCTGGCCGGGCCGGGCCTGCAGCGACGTCGTGTCCGGGCCGTACATGCCGCCGAACGCGCCGAACTCGCCCAGCATCATGCCCGGGTTGTCGATGAAATACTTGTTCAGCGACACGGTTCTGCCGCGGCGGTCCTTGGTCTGGCCCACGGTCAGCCAGCGCTTGGCATCCTCACGCGCGGCCTTGCCGCCAATCTCGCCGTCCGGCCGCTTTTGCAGGAACACCAGGTCGGTGGTTACGTCGGTACCGGCGTTCTTGGAAAAGGCGTTGTTGGGCATCCGAATGGCGCCCAGGAACTTCACCCGCTCACCGATGTATTTGCGCGCGGTCTCCGTCTTGCTGTCCATGAAGGCGTTGGTGATGACCTGCGCCATGATGCCGCCCTCGCGCAGCATATCGACGGACTTTGCGAAGAAGTAGTTGTGCAGGCTCAGGCCCGACAAATGCTTGCGGCCGCTGCGGTCGGTCTGCGCGTCACTGGCAAATGGCGGATTGCCCACGGCCGCGTCGTAGTAGGCGTCGGTGCCGCGAAACTCGGTGAAGTCGGCCTGCTGGACGTTCTGCTGTGGGTAAAGTTGGCGCGCGATCGCGCTCGAAAAAGGCTCACGCTCGATAGCTGTGAAGCGGCCAGCGCTGCGCATGTCCGCAGGCATCAGGCCCATGAAGTTGCCGACGCCGGCGCCAGCTTCCAGGGTCTTGCCGCCATTGAAGCCAAAGCGCCGCAAGGCAGCGTAGATCCCGTCCGCGATGATTTCGCGGCTGGTGTAGTGGGCGTAGCGGGTGGACTGACGCGCGGCGGCCAGCTCTTCAGGACTCATCAGGGCCGTGAGTTCGGCGTGCTCTTTGGCCCAGTCAGCGTTCCTGGCGTCGAAGGCCTGCGGCAGGCCGCCCCAGCCGACATACTTCGCCAGCACCTCCTGTTCGGCGGGCGTCGCCAGCCGGCCGGTGCTTTCCAGCTCAGCCAACAGCCGGATTGCGGCAACGTTGTCCTTGAATTTGGCCTTCTGGCCGCCCTCACCCAGCGCCAGCTCGTCGGTGATGGTGAAGTCTTCAGCCTTGACCTGCGGGGCGGCGATGGCCGGCGCATTGGGCGCTGGGTTGACCCCAGCTTCCGGCGTTATTCCTCCGGCATCCCCAAAGAGCCCAGGCCCTTCATCAGCTCGGCGTGCGCGCGGTACCCTTGGCTTTTTGACATCTTGGGCGCCTGCTCGGGCTCCTCGGGCAGGAACAGGTACCGCTCCCTCACCTGCTCCCACGCTTCCTGCTGCGTCGCTCCCTGCGTCACCAGCACGCGCATCCCCGCCGCCGTCGCGTCCGCCGCTTCGGTCAGGGCTTGCTCCAGCGTCCCGGCTTTCTCCAGGCGCGCGTACATCTTGGGAAGGTGCTCCTTCCAGTGATCCCGCGCTTGACTGATCCAGTTGCCGTGTTGCATTTCCATCTTTCGGTCCTCCAGTATCGGGGCTATTCACCCCAGTTTCAATAGAGCCGTCCTGGGTGGGCTTGGGCGGTGCGGGTTGGTCCCACAGCTCTTTCAACTTGAAGATGCCTTCGGCCCGGTCCTTCAGGCCAGCCACGTCGACCATGATCTGGCCGGCCTTCGTGAACGGCGCCCCGCCGGCGCCGACCTGGAAGCTGGCACCCTCGTAGATGCCACCCATCAACTGGTCGAGGCCTGCCTTGGGATGGCTGCCGCGCCACCAGTTGATGTAGCGGATGGCGCGGTCGCGCGCTTGGGCGCGGGCGGGGGTTTCGCCAGCACCAGACGCGGCCGCCGCTGGCGCGCTCAATGCGTCAAGGTCCACGGCGTCCATGGCCGCCGGGTCATCCATGCCATCAAATGCCGCGGCCCGGGGGTCGTATTTGATGCCCATGTACCAGCTCTTCAGGTAGGGCTTTGCGTCGTCGCCCAGGTCGGCCAGCATGGCCTTGGCATAGGCGGCGAAGGTGCGGGCGCCCTTTTCAATGTGAAAACCGGCAAGCGTCAATCCAGCTTGAAGAAGCTCGGGATCAATGCCGCTGTTCAGGGTGCCGGATAGCTTTTTCTTGAGCACCGCGCGCGCTGCTGCAGCGGCGTCCTCGGTGAACACGGTGTTCTTGCTGACGGCGGGCGCTGCGGCCTTGGCCTCAAGGTCCACCCTGGCAAGCAGACGGTCGGCCTCGCCATCATTGAGGCGCGTATCGGCTGCGATCTGTTCTCGCATCCCTGCTGGCACCGCTTTGCCATCGGCAATCCACTTTTCGTAATTGAGAAACTGGTCGCTGACATCGACGTTGAAGTAGCTGCCGTCCGGCTTTGTGATGCGGCGCGTCTGCTGCTTCTTATCCCGGTTGGCGGCCGTGCGGCGCGCCATTTCCTTTACGCCGGCGTCGATGCCATCACGCGCACGCTCAACAGCGGCGGAAATAGCCGCAGCGCCAGAGGCTTTGCGCTCGTCGTAGGTCTTGCCCATGTGCTGGGCGATGATGGTTGCCTCGTTCGTCCTCGGGTCAAAGTTGACAAGCACATCACCCAGTCCGCCGACCTTCGTGGGCATGCTCCAGGCGGTCTCCTTGGTCCTGGAGTCTGGCATTGCGCCCAGCTTTCGCAGCGCGGCGCCGACGTCATCTGGCACTTTGTAGCCGGAATCCTTCTCCCGCTCGGCCTGCTGCTCGGCGGCCAAAGCCCGGTTGAATTCGATGTCCTTGTCCGAGACCACAGGGTCTTGCGAGTGCGTTGGGTGGCTGGGGCTACCCTTTGCCGGTTCGGCCTTCGCCTTGATGTCGAAACGCTTCTTGTTGGGCACCACCTCATGGGTCGCGCCCAGGTCATGCTCTGCCAGCCAGGCGTCGGCCTTGCCCTTGTCGTGGAAGTAGGCCGTCCCTTTGGCTATGCGCGCCAGGCCTTTGGCGCGCTTTTCGGGTATGCCGAAAAGGTGCTCCATGTCGGCCTTCTCCGAGACTCCCCGCGCTGGGTAGGCTTTCAGTGCAGCGTCGGGCTTGCCGGCGCGCTTGCCGTCCGCTCCAGCAGCACCACTCGCTCCGGCGTTGTCTTGAGGCGTTGCACCATCTGCCGCTGCAGGCGTATCAACCTGGGCGGCCGCACCTTCTGAGGTTTCTGCACTGGGGAACTCCTTCACGGTCTCGATAAGCTGCTCGATGGGCGCGTTCAGGCGGATGGCCTTGACGGTCGCCGCACCCTTTTCGCCACCGGCAATCCACTGGTGGTGGCCGTCCAGCACGTGGTTGTCGCTGGAAATGAGGATCGACCGGTCTCCGCCGGTGAAGTCCATGGCCTGGCGCACCTTCTCGAAGGAGTACTCCGCCTGCGTGGGCTTAAGGCTGGCGGGCGGCACTTCCACCTCTTCGTGCGTGATGCCGCGCGCGTTGAGGAAATTGACCATGGCGCCGCGGTGCTCGGCCTTGATCTGCGGCATGTCGGCGCGCGGGATACCCTTCGTGCCGGTCTGCGGCTCGAAATTTGCCCAGTCGCCGGTTGCGGCCGGGGCCTGCTCGGCTTCCTTCTTGCGTACCACGAAGGCGTTGGCGTTCAGCTTGATAGGCGCGAAGTCGGTGCCCAGCGCCTGCGCGGTCTTCTTGGCCGCGCCCATGTTCGTGAACGGCTTGTTCTGCGCGTTGAGGATGTCTCCCTCGAGCTGCTTTGGCGCGTCGGCGTTGCGCTCGTCGTAGGCGGTAATGATTTCGCCGGTCTCCGGGTCCACCCTGCGGGTGCGGTCGATGGTCGGCTGCGCCCCTGCCTTCACCGCCTCAGTGCCTTCGGCTGTGTCGTTCTCCGACAGCAGGCGGTCCAGCAGCTTCTTGTTGTAGGCCTTCACGCCCTTGGCGACGTCGTCACGTGCAACCACGCCATAAGCGCGTTGAGCCTCTTCGCGCGTGCCGTCCGGCAGTGCGTTGATGCGGTCCACCATGGGGTCATCCACCGGCTCTGGGATGGGCTCCACCTTCGCCGCCGGCGCGGCGGCGGCTTCCATGGCCGCGCCAGTGCCCGGCTCAACCGAAGTCGCGGCGCGCGCGAGCGGCCCGGCAGGCTTCGCCGGAGCCACGCCAGCGGCAGGGTGGTCACCGCTAAAGCCGTGCATGACGTTGGCACCGCCGCCCATGGCCGCGCCCGATAGCAGGCCCAGCACGGCCGCCTGGTTGACGCCCTCGTCAAGCGGACGGTCCAGCGCCATGTTCTGCAGCACCTGCTCGCTGATGGACTGAGGCAGCTCTTCCAGCACGCCCTCGGCTACGGCACCTTCGAGCGCGCTGCGCACCACACCCTTACGCATCGCCGGATAGGTGGCCGCGCCCGTCAGCATGGTGTCCACGTCGGCAATGCCCAGCTTCTTGGCGATTTTGCCGCCCAGCATGCCGAAACCGGTGGTCAGCACGCCCGTGGCGGCGGCAAGGCCGGTTTGCTTGGCGGTCAGCAGCCCGTCACCGGTGCTTTGCCGGATCTGTTCAGCAGCGGAACCTGCGCCCACCACGCCCTCACCCAGCGCGCCGGCCAGGACGGGCGCCAGCTTGGGCGCCAGCGCCAAGCCGCCGCGCGCCAGGACGCCGCCGGCGGCCATGGATGGCAGCGATTCCACTACGGAATGCGCGACCACAGACGGGTTTTGCACCGCCGCCATGAACGTGTCGCCCAGGCCCTGCGCGGCCTGCACCTTCTGGAAGGCCGCCTTCTGCTGATCCGAGTAGCCCTCGTCCAGCATGGCCTTGGCCTCCTTGGGCCGGAAGCCTACAGCCTCGGCCACGCGGCCGGCATGCCCACCTGTCGCCATGTCGGTAAGGCCCACGACCGCCTCCGGTACCGCGATGACGCCTTTCAATGCGGAAATGCCGACATCGCCGACCGTGCGCAGCAGCGAACGCGGCTCCAGCGGCGCGGGCGCGGGCTTCACGCCCAGGCTGGCGGCTACCTGTTCTCGCGGCAAGTCCTGATAGAACGCCTCGTGAACCGCATCTACAACCTGGTCATCGTCCAGACCGCCGAGGTCCGGGTACTTCGCTTTGATGTCGGCAATTGAGAGCATTAAGAGAGGCCTTTCGATGCAGCGATGGCGCGCTTGGCCTCGCGCTCAAGGTATGCTTTGGAAGCGGCCTGGTCGGCCTTACGTTTCTCGTCGCGCTTCTGGTCCAGATAGGCTTTGACTTCCGGGCTGTACTTCATGCGCTTGCCGTAGCCCATTTCGAGGTGCTCGGCATCAATCTTTGCCTGCATGGCCGCCTCGTCCACCGGGGCGGCCGCTGGAGCCGCAGCAGATGGAGCGTCGGGTGCAGGTGCAGCAGGGGCCGGCTTTGCTGCTTGTGGCAGGCCGCCGGCGGCAGCGTTCGGCGCCGGCGCCTTGCTGGCGTTGGCAATTCCAATCTGCAACCGGTTGAGCTGGCTTTGCAGGATGGCCTTGGCGTCGCCTTTGGCACGCTTCACCTCTCCGGCCAGCTCGTTTGCCGCGGCCTGGGCCTTGGTCACGTCGCCGCCATATTCCTGCATGAGGATCGCACCCGCCTCCGCGTCGCGCGCGGGCTGGGTGGCCGGATTGTTCAGCGGTCCACCGCCGCCAGATGGTGCCGCGCCGCGCACGCCCAGCGGGTCAGGCTTCGCGCCGCCTGGGTCTCCGGCATAGCGGGCCTGAAGCTGCGATTCCTGCAGCGCCAGCGCGGCCAGCTTCGTGCTCAGCGCCTTCGTGCCCGGGCTGTTGGGGTCGTAGCTGCCCTCGGCCTGGGCCTTGGTGATTGCGGTGTTGATGGTCTCGCGCTGCTTATTGATGCTGTTCAGCGTGGACTTGTCGATTTCCGACATCTTGTTGGCAGCCGTGTCCTTCGCGCCGGCGGCGGAATCGTAGTAGCCTGCCTGCGCGTTCTGCAGCTTGACCTTGGAATCAGTTTCTCGGCCTTCGCGGCCTTCCTTCGCGCCCTTTAGTTGGGCGTCATACCACTTCTCATAGGGCATCAGGCTCATGCCCAGGTCGTGCGAGTTGACCGTCATTTCCTTGGGCTGGCCGTCCTTGCCCTGCACCTGGAAGGTGGCGGAGAACGTGGGGATGGTGCCGACGCCAGGGATGTCGCGCTGCTCGGTCTTCAGCACGGGTTCCCCCAGAATCTTGAACTCGCCGCCCTTGTTGAAAGCCGCGGTCATGCCGGCGCCGTCGCCAATGCGCAGCGCCTTCAAGGCATCGATGGCGCCTTCGTCTTTCAGCTTCTTGGCGTAGGCCTCTTGTTCCTGGGTGAACTTGATGGTTTCGCGGCCGCGCTGGGTCTGCTGGTTCTCCAGGTCCAGCGCCTTCATGGGGTCAATGCCTGACACGGCCGCTATCACGCGCTTGCTGCGGGCTTCCGGGCTGTTTTGGGCGGTCAGCTCAGCCTGAGCAGAAGCCGGGTCGGTGAAGGCCTTCCCGCCGACGCTGTAGCCGCCCTGCTGCAGGCCCTGGTTGGGCAGATCCGCATTCTCGGGCAAGCCGACGTCGCGGTTGTCCATGGTGTCGGGCTTGACCATGCCGCCCGCGCCTTCGACCATTTCAACGGGCAAACCCGCCTGGGCGATGGTTTTTTGATCGGAGACCGCCTTCTTGGCAGCGTCAATCTGGAGCTGTGCGGCTTCGTTGCGAAGCGCGCGGTCCTCGTCCTCTCGCTTCTGCTTGGACTCTTTGTCGTACTGGGTCATTGCGCCGGTGCCAAGACCAGTCAGAAACGCGATTGCATTCTTGCTCATTTGATACTGCCTTTCAGTGGTGTGGGGTGCACACTGCGGACTTCGGATTCACCGATGATGCGCAGCGCGAGAGGTCAAAAACAAGGGGGGTCGAAACGGGCATACACTTCCACTTTTTGACGGAGGAAGACATGCGGAAATTTCTGTTCATCGCGTTTGCGGCTGGACTCGCGGGCTGCGCCACCCCGAGCACCGGCATCGTGCCTATCGGCAGCGGCCAATACATGGCATCGAAAATGGGCGAATTCACCACGTTCTCCGGCAGCCAGGTCAAGGCCGAACTGTGGAAAGAGGCCGCCGCGTTCTGCGCGAAATCGGGCAAGCAGCTCGTCCCTGGCAACTCGACGGCGCAAGACTCTTCATATGGCAAATACGCTTCGGCTGAAGTTCAGTTCGCCTGCAGCTAGGCGTCCAGCATTCCGTACTGCCTGTCCACCTCGATCCTGATGATCTTCATCTGGGCGCTGTAGCGGCCATAAGCCTCGGGGTGGTAGTCGCGCAGGTACTTCGCCCGGCCCTCGTCCCACCATGCCGTGCAGCCCATGCACTCCGGCGCGCGCCTGACACCGCGTTCGTAGAACGGCGCTATAGGCAGCCCGTTTTCGGTCAAAAAGGCTGACACCTGCTCACCGGTCCACGACTGAATGGGGTAAAGCACTTCCATGCCGCGCTGAACGTCGCCTGAGCGCATGGGCTGCTTGGCATATTCATCATCGCGCTGGCCGCGCACGATCAGGGTGATGCCGTCAGCCTCAATCCTGCGCTGCATCGGCTCCATCAGTGACCGGTAGCAGCACTCATACCGGCCGATCAGCTTCACTTCACGCCCGGACACCAGGCGGCCGTCTGGGGTGTTGTCCACCGGCACCAGGTCGGTAGCCATGCCGAACTGCTCCCGCACACCGGCAACGTTGCCTTGAACCCGCACCATAGGGCCGGTCAGCGCCTCGACCAGGCGCACCACTTCCTTCGTTTCCGGGAACTGGTCGCCGGTGTCCAGGTGGTAAATCGTCATCCGGTCCCAGTACGGCCGCAACAGAAAGAGCGCGGCCGTGGAATCGCGGCCACCCGAAAACTGAAACCCGATGCGCTCGTGCCGCTCGAAGGCATCAGCGATAGGCCTGGAAGCGACACGCGGCCTGAAGCGCCAGGTTGCCGGCAGGACGTGCTTGAACAGGCTGTCGTAGAACTCTTTGGAGTCGAACACCCCGCGCAGGCGCTGCACCACGGGGGTGTGAAAGTACCCCTCCTGCAGGTCGAAGCCCGCGCGCTTAGCCCAGTCAACGACGTCCCCGGCGTGATGCACCGCCGCGCCCAGTGTCGGCACCATCAGCGCGTTGTTGCCACCATCCCGGCTCATGTCATTGATGAACAGCGCGCCATCGTCGCGCAGGACGCGGCGGGCCTCGCGCAGGGTTGCCACCCAGTCGGCCGAGTGGCAAATCGAGTAGTGAAACATCACCACATCAACCGACCGGTCAAGGAGGGGCATGCTGTTGAAGTCCGCCTCTATCAAGGCCATATCCTGTGGGCACTGGTCGAGTTGCGCGCGGCTGACGTTGACAAGCACGAAAGTCAGGTCCGGCCGGATCTCCTTCATCATCCGCGCCACCTCGCCCACGCCGCAGCCGGCGTCCAGCACCACCGCACCCTCGGGCGGGTCCATCAGCTCAAGCAGCCTTGCAATGTGAAGCTCATCCGTTTCGGCAAATAGGTTCGCGTGCAGCACACGAATGCCCAGTTCCAAGCAGCCCACGGTGGCTTGATCGACGGCGTCTAAGTTCATCATCAGATAGCCATCGCAATTCCACCGGCGGCTGAGCCGATACCGCCCCACATCGCCGCGTCGTTGCTTGCACCGCCCTGCATGGCACCGTAGGTTTGTGCGGCGCCAGCCAGGCCCTGCTGCGCGCCCGAATATCCCTGATTGATCAGGTTCGCACCAGACTGGGCGACCTGGAGCGGCACCTGCGCGTTAGACGTGGAGTTATTGCCTGCCGTCAATGCCAAGCCGGCGCTGGTGGCCTGGTTGCTGGCAAGGTTGCGGCCGAGGTTGGCAGCGTCCATCTTCCGCGCCTGCCCAATGGTCTCAACCTGTGTGCTTGCGGCGTTTCCGGCGGCGGCCTTTGCGGCGGCCGCGCGCACGCCAAACGCGCCCTGCGTGGCTGCAAAGTTGCCTGAGCTGGGGTCAACGCCGCGCGCCATCGCCTCACGGGCCATAGTTTCACGCGCGGCATCAGCCTGGGTGCCTACGTCGGCCATGGCCTGGCCAGCGGCCGCGGCGCGTCGCTCCGGCGTGTCGTAGCTCGCTGCATCGGCAACAATGCCTTGCTCCAGAGGGCGGAAGGTGTTCTTTTGGTAGTCTGCGTAGTCCTTTGCCAGCGCGGTCTGGGTGTTCATCGACGCCATTTGAGCGTCGGAAACCTGCGCGGCGCGCGCGGCGGCGGCCGCCCGATCTGGTGCGGTTTCGGCATAGACCTGCTTGGCCCAGGCCAATTGTTCCGCCGACAGGGCAGCCTGTTGCACGGCGGCGGCGTTCATACCGCTGTTGTCGGGCGCGTCGGAGCAGCGGTAATGGTGGCCTAGGCCTTGCCGCTTCAGCTCGAGAATATTCATAGCGTCGCTACTCCTTGCGAGGTGTAGCGCTCTTGCGCATCGTGCCGGCGTCCCGGCTCAGAAAAAGGTCTTAACGAACTCGGTGCCGACGGGCTCGTACTTCATGTACAGAGCCATCTTGTCGGCCTTGTTGGCCGTCTTCGAGGTGAACCGCACCTCACGGACTCCCACCACGTTGACCACCGCGTTCTCCACAAATTGCCACAGCTTGACCGCCAGAAGCCCGCCACGGTGCGCAGGCAACAAATACAGTGTGTCTTCCTTGCAAACCAGCGTCTGGGTGTGGCTGCTCGGGTAAATCTTCACCCGCATGTTGCCCACCAGCTCCCCCGTCACTTCGTCCCTGGCCGTGAACTGGATCAGCCGGCCCCCGCGCTCCGCCTCTGTCATACCCTCGTAGTCAGGGTCCATCGGGATGCCGGCCCGGTACTTTTCAGTCTCCGCATAGTGCGCATCATGAAGCGCATGCAGCTCGGGAATTACGGCAGCCAGCGCCTCGCATTGCAGGGTGTAGCCCTGGTACTCACAAACGCCGAACCGCTCCGGCTTCCAGCTCAGATCGGGGAACAGAGCATTCACGAGGTCTAGCGCGGTCTCCCGGTTGATGGTCGCCCCCAGCCGTGCGGCAAGGGCATGAATGAGCTGTTGGCGCATCGTCAGAGGGTAGCCATCCACAGACCAAAATAAAAGGGGGGTCAGCCGCGTTCCAGGCGCTCACGCTGCGCATTCACCTGCTCAATTACCTCGGCCAGGGTGGCGGTGCTGGGGAGGGTTTTAAGCTTCGGCGCATTGACGTGCTGCCCAGTCATCCAGTCCAGGTTCTGCTTGACCACCTCGGCGAAGCGGTCCACGGCCGGCAGGCCGCTTTGGACCTGCGGCACCGCTGCGGCCTTGGTCTTCCCGCTCATTGCGACACCTGCCCGAGTTCTTTTTCGGACTGGGCCATGGAAACGCTGTGCACCGGGATGGAAGAGGCAATCTCGAAGCCCTGCAGCTCGGACTTGAAGCCGTTCGGCAGACGGAAGGGTTTGCTGGACACAACCCGCTTTGTGAACACTACTTCGCCATCCACGCGAAGAGAGAACTGCACGCGCCGCGTGGTCACATCGGGAACCGGGATCAAGGCCGAACCGTTCACCGCGAAGGTGTTCACCGCGGCCGCACACAGGGCGCCGTCCACGTTGTCAGCGTCAAGGAGCAGCGCGGTGTTCGCATCGAATATCGAGGTGTTGGGCGGAACGATTTGCGAGTACTCCGCGTGCACCTGGGCCACGGTCAAGTTGACAGGCGCGCCAAACTGGTATTCCCGGCTTGCCCAGTAGCTCAGGTAGCGGTTGGTGTCGTCGCTGTCCCACTCGTAGATCCGCTGGCCCTTCGCCATGTACAGCAGGCCGCCCTCAATCGGGTTCTTGTAGATGGCGTCGATTTGCTCATCGATTTCCACAATGCTGTCTGGCTCGGCCAGGTCCAACACCATGATTTTTGAGCTGCTGTCGCCGGGTGCGTCGTGCATGGCGAAGTACTTCTGGTCGAAAAATGCCGCCTTGAAGCTTTCCGGTCGCATCAGCACCCACTCGTCCTTTCGGAAGAGGTCATTGGTCAGGTTGCGCACACCGGCCGGGCTGGCGAGATACAGCCCGTCATTCGAGGCGTACAGGCAGGCGCCGCCCACGTCGCGCGCGCTCAGCTTGGACACGCACGGCGCCTCCGTGGGCAGGTCGGCCATGCTCACGGCCTCGGGCACGGTCGCAGTCGCAACGATGGGCTTGCCGTCTGTCAGCAGGATCACAGAGTTTCCGGCGGCACAGGTTGCCACGCCGACGCCGGCGAACGCATAGCGGTTGCCAATCGGCCACGAATAAGGCTTGTACTGCTCGCTGAAGCAGAGCTGGTTGCCGGCAATGCCGGAAATGGAGCCGTTCGCCAGCGCAACAATGCTGTGCAGATTCTTGGGAGGCGTGAAGCTGTCAATGGTCGGGATGGCCTCGCCCAGCGCGGTGCTTGCCACCGTGTCGCTGTACGTGGTGTTCGCCACTGGAATTTCCGCGACACGCTTGTAATCCAGGTTCGTGCCCACCGTGCGGTAGATGACTTTCGTCATGCCGACGATGTTGTGCGGCGCCACGCGCGTCCAGGTGTCCACGGCCGCAATGTAGACCTGCGGAGTGTCCAGCGCCACCTTGACCTTGTTCGTGCCGGCGTTCACTTCCAGAAGCGCGCGCTTGCCGTTCAAGTCGGTCATGCCAGCGACCCCGGCGAAGACCACCTCTTCGAAGGCCTGCAGGCCGCGCACGGTGTCCAATGTCACCTCAACAACACCGGTTGCCACGGTCACGGCCGCGCTGATAGTGCCGCTGTTCGGCGGCGCGGTCTGGAGGGCCGACAGATCCCAACTGCCGCTGATGTTGCCGGACAGGGTAACGGCTGGGCTTGGGGCGGATTCCTCACCCAGCGCTGTCTTGAAGGTGTAGACGTAAGAGCGGATCTCTACAGGCGCCGCGCCGCCCGTAACGACCAGCGCAGGCGCCACGCTTGGCCCAACCACGCCCAACACATACCAGGCGTTTGGATAGGGGCCAGGGCCGCCGATTGCCAGCGCCGCGGTGGACATGCGCGGCTCACCGTCACCCGCCCAATAGACGCGTCCCAGCGAGTCCTGCGCAGTGGGGGATTTGACGAAGTCGACAACCTTTGTTGACACCAGCCAGTCGTCCCCACCGGCGTGACGATACCGATACATTGTGCTGATGGAAGCGGCCAACGACGTGTGCACCAGGCCAAGGCCGCGTATGGGGTCGATCCGACCTGCGGTGATTTTGCAGTTCATGGCCGACTTGGCCTGGTTGGCCCCAATCAGGCGGTCGCTGATGCGCGGCACCTGACCACGAAAGGGTTTCACATTCACGGCGGTCATTAGGCGATCCGTTTGATGTAGTACAGCGCGTAGTAAGGGGGCAAATTCTTGTCGGTCCCAGAAACGCCTGCACTATTCACGGCCACCGTGCCAGTCGGGGTGCCTGCGGAGGCACCAGCAACCGTCACGCCGGTGCCCACGTGGCTGGTATTGATGGAGCCCGACTGGACCAACACCGCTGACACGTTGGGAAATGCGCCGTAGGTGTCGTACACGCCCGGCAATGTGTGGGAGTGACCGGGGTCATTGATCGCGTGGCCGTGCGCACCCAGCGCATCGCCCGTAAAGGCGGCCGTGTGGGTGTGCGAGACAACCACCGCGTCCTTGGAGCCGCCGGTGGTCCCTTTGGCGTAGGTTGGCCCTGCGCCAATGACGAACTTGTCGGTCATGTTCGGCGTGCCGTTGTTGCCATCGCAAACAACCCACTGCCCGGGCAAGTCCCCGAGAACGCCGTCATACAGAATAATGCCGCCGACTGGGGCAAGGAGCGGCGTCAATGCCGCCAGCAAGGCCACGGGAGCGGCGATTGCCGCTTCAACGTCCTCGGCGGTGATGCGCAGCTCAACGACAGAGCCCGCAGCGAACGCCCGCGGCGTGGTTCCTTGCTGGCCGCGCTGCAGCACGGACATCACACCGCTACCCGAGTTCCGAACGCCGACCTTCACGATTTCAATGTTGCCGCTGTTGTCCTGGATGGTCGCGTTGTACCAATCGAGCGGCGTAAGCCAGTTGGTGGTCGTGGCAACAGGGAAGGTGTCAGCCTTCGCGGCCTCCACGGTCAGCGAAGTGTCTAGCGCAGAGATAGACCCGAACAGCAAGGCCCGAGCGTTGTTTTTGATCTTCTGGCCCATGGTGACTCCTTATTGTTTTGGTGCAGTCAGGGCGTCGTAGTCCCGCTCACACTTGAGGCCGGCCGCTCGGGCGGCTTCGGCGTAGCTGGCCAGGACGCCCGCTCGGCGATCAGCGCGTCCGGACACGTCGGCAAGCACTCCGATGGTCTGGGCGGCTGCCGCGAGGTCGCCGGCAGTGGGGGAATCGCCGAGGGTGGCGCTCCAGCGCTTGGCGGCGTCTGCGTTCTGAACGCGCAGCTCGTCAGCAGCAATGCCGTTGCGATCAGCAGCAGCACGCGCAATGGCGAGTTCTTTGTCTTGAGCATCTTGGTTCTCCTTCTGCCGTTCGAGGCGGCGTTGGGTTTCTTTGGCGTTGGCGTGGGCTTCTTCGATGACGGCATGCTGATGGGCCAGCGTCGCGTCGTCCCACTTCTTCTGAACCTCGGCGCGGCCGGCAACAACGCCTTCGTCCCGCACTGCGTCCCGCCACCACTGGTAGCCGGCGACCATCACGCCCACAAGGGCCAGCAGCAGCAATGCCTTGTGCCAGAGCTTCATGGTTGACCTCCCGCCGCTGCGCGCAGGCACCAGTTCTCTTCAAACAGGCGCCGGTTCTGCAGGCCGCGCACGTACACGCCGCCAGCGAAAGACCACGCCGGCTTGCCGTCTGGACCGTGCGACAAAGCGTGGCAGCCCTCTTCCCGCTTGCCAGCGCGGATCAAGGTGGCCGCACGGGAGCCGCATGCCCCTTTTTTGCCGACATTGATGGCGAACAGCGTGATTGCGTCGAAGCTGTTTTGGTCGAGCTTGTCCGCCGGGATGCAGGCCAGGATCGCGCGGCCGTACTCGCTGGCGGTGGCGGCGTCTACGGCGTCGCACTCGGCCTGGGTGAACTTGGTGCCGGGCTTCACGGCCCAGCTCGTGGCCCCACTGCAATAGGTAGGCAGGTTGCCGGCGAGTTTGTCCGCATAGGCGACCAGTTCCTGGCTTTCCCATTGGTGCATCGCCCCGATAAGCGCGGCGCTGCCCAAGGTCAAGCCGGCAATGGCGCGACGGACGATGGTAGGGTTGGCGTTCATAGCGGAGCCCTGTCGCTTTCTTCCTGAGCAATGCGTTCGGCCCACTCACGTGCCGTCAGCACCAGGTGGGGCTTAGGCTTGATCCAGCCCAAACGCTCGAAAAGCGGGCGCCACACCTTCTTCCAGAACCACTCCGACAGCAGGCACAGACTGAACAGCGCAGCCAATGCGGAGGCGATGTTCGGCCAGGTTGGAACAAGCAAATCGGCAATGAAAGAACCGGTGCGCGCGGCACCGTCGAGGGCTTGGGCGCCCGTGGCGGATGCAATCGCGGCAGAGGCCTTTGCAAGCGGCATGCTGATGTCTTTACTGTCCATTTGGAGACCCTTTCAATTTGATGTGGACGCCTCCTGGCGCCAGGACGTTGAGCGCGAGTGCGAGCAGCAGGCAGACTTTTCCAACGCGGCCGCCCGCCTCAATCAACCGCGGCATGCGCTGACTGAAGGTGAACTCGCCCCGCAAGGGGAAATCGGCCGTGTAGACAGCCAGCACCGTGTAATTCAGGAGCACATCGAGCACCGCAGCTACTAGCACCAGGGGCAATAGCCACCAACGCATCCAGCCGCCCGCCTCGTACTGGATGCCGGCGGCATAAAGCACCAGCATCAGCAACGGCGCGACGACAAAGAGGGTCCATAGCCAGGCGAGGTAGTTCACGGCTCGATCCCCGCTTCCAGCTTTTTTGCCGTGATCCAGGTGAACAGGTTCTTGGCGTTCCTGTAGCCCGTGTTTTCGGTGTAGGTCTGCGGCTCTGTCTTGCCCTGCGACGCCCCGAGGGCGATCATTCCGGCCATGGCTGAAAGAAGCTGCCATTCCTGGGTCAAGCCCACCTCAGCGAGGCGAGAGTTAATCTCCGCCTGGGCCGCCTCTTGAGGCGTCAGCGGTGGGACCGTTGGCCCGCCGCTTTCGGGAGCATCGGCATGTGCCTCAACAAAGTCATCAAGGAAGGCGACATCACTGAAGTGCTGCGGCGCGCCTTGGTCGTATTCGACAAAGCCGTCCGTCCCGTCCCACTGAACCGCGCGCACGCCCGGCGGGTAAATGAAGCCCACAGGATTGCGGGCGACGCCATCTATCACGATCACGTTGTCGGGGACGATGCAAGAGAGTTTCACGTCGCACCTCACAGCTTGATGATCTTGTTGACGATGTACGTGGGCTGCGTGTTCAGGTGTGCCCCGCTGCCACCCGTCGAGTTGTTCGTGATGCCAGTTGCTGACGCTCCGGTAACCATGCTGGCAATCTGGGTGATGACCGATGACCCACCACTCAGAACGCCGTAGTTCTGCATCGAGCCGGCGATGCCGTGCGCGTGTGTCGGGTCGCTGACGGCGTGGGTGTGGCTTGGCATTTCCGTCTGCGAAAGCGTGTGAGTCTGCGTGCCACCAGAAGCACCAAGGACGTTGCCAGCGAAGCCTGCAGCACCGCTGGTGATGCGGTTCGCTGCAGTGCCGCCCATGTCATCTTTGCCTGCGGCAACACGGCCGCGCAGATCCGGAAGCGTGATGGTCTTATTCAGGGCAAAGTCAGCCGCTGCGCTGGTAGTCCTGCCGCCGGACACTGGCGCCTCAGTGTTCGTCATCGAGTTGTAGAGCAGCGTGAACAAGGGCAGCGTGTCGGCATTGGCACGTTCCGTTGCGCCCGAGGCGGCATTGCCAATCGTCTTGCCCGCACCCATCACAAAACCTGCCCGCGCGGTGGTTGCGAACGTGTCCACCATGTCGCCCGTGGCGTAGGTGGCGGTAAGCAGGTCGGTGATTTGCTTCTGGAGCTTGCCCAGTGCGGACAGCACGGTGTCAGCAGCCGTGATGGCCGTGCCAGTGGCAAAGGAAATGCCGGTAAGCGTCGCAGCGCGAACTTCGGCAAAGAAGTCTGCCCACGTGACGGCGCCAGCGAGAACCTTCAGGAAGTACCCATTCGTGCCGATGGCAAGCCGCGTCGGCACGCCGAGGGCGCCGCCCACGGTCAGGTCGCCGGCGGTGGTCATCGGGTTGGCATAGGCGTCCGTGATGCCGTAGCCGACGATGGTCGTTGGCTTGCCGGTGATAGCGGCCCAGGCGTTGCTACCTGCAGCGCCGGTGTCGCCGCGCGGGATGGAGATATTGAAGATTGCAGCGTTGGCCGTGCCCACGTTCGTGAAGGTGACGGCAGAGCCCGGCGCACCGGTGGACACAGAGCCCACGGCAATCGTGGCGGCCAGGCCAGCATTTCCGGTATTGCCGCGCGGGATGGAGAAGTTCAGCACCGCGGCGGTCTGAGTGCCGGAATTGGTCACGATGACGTCTGAGCCTTCCGCGCCTGTCACGACGGTGCCTACGGCCACCGTGCCCGCCGGTCCTTGAGGCCCGCGCGCCTGCACCTCCACGACTTTCGGCGCGGGAGGGTCTTGGACCACGACAACGGTAGGCTCTTCGACGGTAATCACCGCGTGACCTCCTTGACGAAGTCCACCTCGTCGGCCAGTACCTTGCTGACCACCCCGGAGGGCGAGATAAGCTCGAGGTCATAAACCCCGCGCACGGCGTTGATTGCGGCTGTTTCGGCAGCGGTCAGCAGCAGGTCTATCGTGCCCGTCGAGCCGCCGAGGGTGATACCGCCGTTCTCGCTGGTCATGTTCGCCAGCGTGGTAGTGGCAGACAGCCGCTCGCGAATCTGCATGCGCGCGGTGTAGCCCGTCAGGTTGATGGGGGCGCGATTGGAGTCCTGCCAGATGACGCGCAGCTCGAAGGTTGCGCCCTGGTAGATGGTCAGTGCATATGCGCCTGGGGTGGTCATGTCAGGCCTTAGAAGAAGTTCGCAACCACGCGCCGAGGCACGCGGCTGAATGATTTCTCGACCGCCCGGGTCGCGCGCGCAATGCGCGTGTCGAAGTCGGCGCGGTGCGTGCCCGCCAGGCCGGCATCGGTATAGGGCTTCTTGGGGCTCAACATCAGCCGGGCCTTTGCGCCGGCACAGATGTCTTCCTCATACTGGTCAAACAGGGCATCGGGCACGCCGGCGCCCTTCTTGGACGGCTGCAGGGCGATCCAGGTGCGAATCGCCAGGCCGGCGGCGCGCTGGGGCAGGACGAAGAAGGAGCGCAGATCGATGGTTACGATGCCGCTGCGGCACGCCGGCGCGGTCTGCCAGTCCAGTGGCAGGTCGTTCTGGGCCAGGATATGCAGGTCGTTGCCTGCCAAGGTTGCGCCCAGCAGCTTCACCACGCTCTCGGTGGTTGCGACGTCAAAGTCGTATTCGATGCTGGCTGCGCTGGTGTCCTGCGGCCCGCGCCACTCATTCCAGGCCAAGGTCTTGCTGCAGAACTCGCGCGCAGCGTGGCGCAGTGCGACGTTTGCCATGCTCGGCGTGCAGCCGGGCAGATCCGGCAGCAGCGTGTCGTAGAACTCGGCCCAGGCCTTCATAGCTGACCTCCGGCAAGGGCGAAGAAGGCGCCGACACGCTCCGTGTCCTCCGTGTCGGTGGTCATGGCGCGCGCAGTGAGGTAATCGGCCAGCGCCTGGTCGACGTGGTCCGGCGTGGGTAGGATGTCGCCCAGTGCCAGATCGACGTTGGCGGTGGACAGGGACCCGATAAAGAGGTCGGCCCGGCTCCGCTTGAGCAGGCGCAGGCCTGCGTTCAGGAAGCGCAGGAAGTCCGTGTCCTTATAACGATCCTTGTCGGCATCGTTCATCGGGACACGGGCAAGGTCGATGACTTCCTGCGCCGTGGTCACGGGATTTACTCCGCAGCGAAGGCTTCAAAGAGCGTCTGGCGGACCTTTTCATCCGACCAGGTGTGGTGCAGGCGCACGTCGTTGGTCTTCGCGAACTCCTTCAGCGCGTCGCGGTCCATGGCGCCCAGGTCGATGTCGTCTTCCGGCTTCTCGCCCTTGAGCAGGAAAGGCTTCTCGCCAGTGCCGGCGCCATCGCCGCTACCTGCGCCATCGCCACCGGTCTTCGGGCCTGCAGCGGCGGCAGTAGCAGCAGCTTGTTCGGCCGCGGTAGGAGCCTTGGGCGCTGGGGTCTTGACGGCCTTTTCAGCGACCTTCCCGCCCTGGTAGGCGCGGTAGCCTTCTGGGATGGCCAGCAGCACGTCGATGTCGTCCTGGTCGGCAACTTCGGCAACCACGTCGCCGGCGTCATTGACCTTGAATTCGATATTGGTTTTGCCGGTATGGACTGGCGTGGCGTCCTTGCGGCGGTAGGCGTGAATCAGCATCTTGCATTCCTTGGTTGGGGGAGAAAGCAGGGCCGCACAAGGCGGCCCTACGCAATGCCCTCTAAGGCGGCGGAGCCGGCTTAGCTGACGAGGTGCAGCAGGACCAGGATGGTCTTGCCCGCCAGCGCAGCGGTGGCCGCGATGGTCGTGGTCTTGAGCGAAATCACGCGCTCAGCGGTGTAGCCCGCGTCCTGTGGCGCGACGGCCGTGGTGCAACGGGATGCGCTGCCGTTGGCGGTGCGACCGAAGGTCAGACCAGCTTCGTAGACCGTAGCCAGGTCAGTGCCGCCAGCGTTCTCGACACCGATGGAGTGAGCCAGAGCTGGCGCACCGTTGGAGTCGAGCTGCGGGGCAAAGATGTCGAAGTCCACCACGCGGATACCGGCGGGCACCTTGAGCAGGGCCAACAGGTCGCCAGCGGCCAGGGCTGCCGGCAGGACCATGAACACGGGCACTTTCGTGACCAGTGCGCCATTGGGCTGCGGCAGATTGCGCTTGCCCGTCATGTAATCGGAAAGGGTACGTGCCATTTTTGGCTCCTTGAAAGATTGGGACTGTTGGTGCTTGGAAGGAGTGCGCCCGGCCGGAGCCAGGCGCTACTCATCAGGCATTCGGGTCGACCGCGTAGGTGTCCATGGCGATCACGCCGAAGTCGCGGATAACGGCGTCGTCCTTGGACTTGTAGGTCGCCTTCTTCACACCCATGATCGAGTGCGTACCGATGGCGACGCTGTTGCCGTGATCCTTCTCTTCTTCGGTCCACGAGAAGCGGGTTTCACCGTCACCGGAGCCGTAGGCCACGAAGGCGGCCTGGGAGCCCAGGAACAGGGCGCGGCGGGCTGGCAGGTTGGTGCCGGCGCCGTAATCGCTGAAGCCGATCACGTTGCGGTGCTTGTGCAGCACGACATCGGCGTACATGCCGCCGTTGTTGTCGAAGAGCGGGCTCTTGCGACCTTCGGCAGCGGCAGCGGCCTTCTGAATGTCCAGCCACTGGCCGGTGTTCGTGTTCGACTTCATCGCGTCGTACTGGTACGTGTGCATCAGCGCGACGTAGTGGCTGCCACCGTCGATGTCGATGGGCAACATCGAAAGCTCGTCGGTACCGTCACCGCCCATGGTCTCGGCCTTTGCCACAGCCTTGTCGATCAGGCGCAGGTTCATGCCGTCAGCGGCCGTGACGGTCGCCTTGCTGGTTGCCGTGCCGCCGTACATGATGTGCATGGAGTCGGGCGCCGTCAGCGGGTTGACGCTGAAGAAGGCGTTGTTGGCAGACCAGACATAGCCGGTGCCCGTGCCGCGCGTGCCGGACAGGTAGATGAAATACAGCTCGTCCATCAGGCGCTTCCACCAGTCGGTAGACACGCGCTTGGCGTCCTGGCGCAAGTTGCGCAGGGTGCGCTTCTTGGTCATGCGGGAGCCCAGATCAGCACCGCCGCGCACCTGGTCGATCCGCAGGCGGTCGGTGTAGTACTTCAGGGGTTGCTCTTTGCCGTCGAGGGTTTCTTCCCCGACAACCGGCTCCATGTTCATCGGCATGAGCAGGTCAACGGTCACTTCATCACCGGCGCCCTGTTCAAGGTCATCGATGCGCTGGATGGGGAGGCGGGATTCCTTGCCCTCGCCGGTCATCTTGCGGGCGAAGTAACTCGCCTTGTTGACGGCCACCGACAGCATGGTGGCCCACTTTTTGACCGTCTGGCGGTCGTTTACACCAATCAAGGTACGCATATCGCACTCCTTCAATCAAGTTGAAAAAGCGCTCTTGCGCATATGACCGGTTTGCCCCGGTGGCAGGCCTAATGGCCCATTTAAGAACTCCGAGGGTAAGTAAACGCAAATGCGAAAACAAGTACCCTCGAATTTCTATCTCGTTGGCGCAACAGTCACCGTGTCCTCGGGCTTGGCCGGAGCCTCGCCCGGCTTGGTGACCACCACGTCGGAACTCAGCTCAAAGCGGATGCGGGCCGACGATCTACCAGTCCGCTCTTCCAGCCGCACGACGATGCGGCCGTTGTCGAACGTGATGGTCTCGCTGACCTTCATATTTCGCGTGAGGACACGGGTGTTGCTCATGCCAGGTACCGGTCCTGCTGCTCAGGCGTCATCCTGGCAATGGCTTTCTCCAGCGCGGCGCCCTTCAAGCTTGCCAGGTGCGCAAACTCGTCGCCGCCGCCGTCAGCGCCGGCCGCAATCGGCGCTTTGCTCAGGCCCGGCGGGATGGCGCTCAGGTCCGGCGCCTTCCCTGCCCTGCTGTTGGGTGCTGCCGGCTTCGTGCCCGACTTGCCCTCGCCGGCTGCCGGGCTGGCCGTGCCGTGGCGGCGCTTCATGGTGTCCAGGGCCTGGCCCAGCGCCCACTTGGAGGCCTTGAGCCCGTCATCGGTCATGCCCGCTTCCGTGGCTTCGGCACCGAACACGCGGATCAGGCGGTCCAGCTCCTTCATTTTGGCCTCGTCCTTCGAATAATCGATGCCATCGGAAGCCGCGGCCTTGAGCGCGGTCGATACCTCGGCCTTCCAGGCCTTGTTGATATTGGCCGTGGTCAGCGTGTTGGTCACGTTGTCCGTGATGCGGGCTTCAAGGAGCTTTTGCAGCTCACCGTCCACCTCTTTCTCCACCTTTTTGTACTCAGCGGCGTCAATCTCACCTTCCATGAGCTTGGCGAAGGCCTCGTCCTTGCGCGTGTTGAGCAGTTCACGCTGCTTTTCAGCATCCGCCGGCGTCTGAGGCGTAAAGGTCACGCCCGTATCGACGCCCGGATCGTCGTCTTCTGGGGTTTCCTTGGCCTTTCCTTTGTCGGCGCCCTTGTCATCGGGCTTTGCCTTGTCGCCGCCTTTGTCTTTCTCGCCGTCAGCATCGCCCGCGGCGGCACCGTCGTCACCATCGGCCCCCTCTTTTCCCTTGCCTTTGTCGCCATCCGCGCCCTCGCCGCCTTCACCGCCGGCGTCGGCATCAGAGCCGTCATTTCCTTCTTCGCCGTCGCCACCGGCCAGGGCGGTCAGCTCATCTTCGCTGCCGTCCCCGTCGTTGTCGTCGTCGCCTTCGAGAATCGCGCGCTCCGCCGCGCTCAGCCCGACCAGATCCTCTTCCGTAAAGCCTTTAAGCATCTTGCTCTCCTGTAGTTGAAAAAAAATTAGCTGTTGGCCAGGGTCTTCATGGCGTTCATTTCCGCCAGTTCTTCCTTGGCGCAGCGCTTGACGTGCTTCATGCGCGTCGGGTCTTTCTTGATGCGCTCGGCCTCAAGAACGGTGCGCATGTCATCCTTGGCGCGCCATTTGTCGTAGCTGTCATCGCCCTTGGGGGCGGATGCGATTGCGTTTCCCATCACTCACTCCTTTTCGCCCTGCGGCGTGGTTAAACAACTGGTTGCTCGATTGCGCCGGCCGGCGCGATGCCGGGCTGCTCGGCCTGCGGCGGAACTGCTGCAGGCGCTGGTGCTGGTAGGCCAGCCATCGCACCAGATGCAGCAAGCCCGCCGGGCTGGTCATCCTTCATGCCGGCGCTGGCTGTGATCGTGTCGGCTGCGGCGGCCGTCCCTGGAGCGGTGGCAAGCAGGCCAGCGGCAACCAGGGCTTGGTGCATGGCATCCACGCGGCGGAACACCTCGTCGGCGCTCAGCAGCCGGGCCTTGCTCTCGGTCTCCTTCACCTTGGCCTCCATCATTCGGAAGTCCAGCGCCTCCTTCTGGGACTGCTTCTCCATGCCCGCCTTCTCAGCGGCCATTTCCTCGGGGGTCGGCGGCTTGGTGGGGTCGCGCTGGCCGTTGAGCTTGCGGATGCGTGCCACCCACTCGTCCTTGTTCTTGATGTCGGCGCCTTCCACCAGCAGGTCCAGCACGGACATGACCACCTGGGGTGCAAAGGTGGCGATCTTGCCCAGCAGCTCGAACATGTTGTCCATGGCGGCCTGCGCCAGGCTGGCGCGGTAGTCCTGGGTGTCCACGATGAAGTCGGCCTGCGTGGCCGTGATGTCGTTGAGCACCTCGCCCGTCACCGGGTCCACCGCGTTGACCTTGACCCACTCGATGGGCTTGTTCTCGCCGGCGATACGCACGGCCTTTTCCTCGGTCCAGAACTGTTCGATGTGGGAAAGGCGGATCTGCCCGGCCAGCCGGATAGCCAGCATCAGGTTGTCGAACAGCTCCGAGGTGGTCAGGGAGCCCTGGTCCTGTTTGGCATGGATGGCGACACCAGACTGGGCTGGAGTCTCACGGCCCAGGTTCTCATTGGTCACGCCGCCGACGTTGCGCAGCATCTGGCTGTCCTGGCCTGCCAGCTCGAGATTACCCTGGAAGTCGGCCACGTTCTTCTCGAAGGTCAGCGTCGAGTTTTTCTTCTTCTTGATGATGCCGTCAGGCCTGGCCGCCTCTTGCCGCAGCTCTTCCACGTCCTCCACGGCGTCATCGTCCATGACGATGCGGTTGGTCGAGAGGGCGTATAGGGCCTTGGAGCGGCGCTTGTTGAGGTCATCCTGGATGTCGCGCATGCCGCGCATCGGGCCGTAAACCTGCCCGTCGCGCGCGCGCCGATAGCCCCAGATCGGGACCAGCAGGAACTTCTGGTGCTTGAAGGGGCTCGGGCCGTCCCACAGGCAGCGCTCTTTCGTGGCGATCATCACGCGCATGCGCATCTTCACGGCGCTGTACATCTGCACGCCCACGGCCGCGGCAACATGCGAGTTGTCCTTCGGGTCGTAAATCTTCCCGCGCATGGGGCCTTCGTTGAACACCTTCACGCTCTCGGGCACGCGGTACCAGCACTCCAGCAGCTCCACCGACTGCCGGCGCCCGCTGTCGTAGTGACCGTTGCGCTTCACGTAGGCGGCGCGGTCGCCGAACTTCGCGGCGGTGTCGGCCCACTGGGTCTCGCTGGCGCCCGTCAGCTTCTCGCCCAGGTACCACACGTCGTCCTCATCGCCGTGGTCATTGAACAGGCGCGCACTGGTGCGTAGGTACTCTTCAGCTTTGGGCAGCAGGGCAATCGCATAGTCCAGGTCCGTGACCTTGCGACGGAACAGGTAGCGGGCGTCGGCCATGTCCAGCTCACGCGCGCGGCTGTCGCGGAACACGTTGCGCCAGTCCTCGGTGCCGGAAAAGATCATTTCGGCCTCGGGATCAGGGTTGATGCCCTCTTCCAGCCAGCCCAGCCCTGCGGTGACGGTTTGCTTGAACGACCGCGACCGGTGCCAATGGGTCATGTTGACGTCATCGGTGTACTTGATGAGCTTGGTCTTCAGCTCGGCGCCGTTCTCGTCGCCCTCTTCACGCGGCAAGACCTTGTAGTCCTTGCGCATGCGCTTTTCCATGCCGCAGATCCAGTCGATGGTCTGGCGGGACTCGTTGAACACCACGGGAGCCTGGCCGCGCTCGATCAGCTCTTCGGCGTCTTCCGGCCGCCATTGCAGGTGGTCGTAGTAGTCCTCGTCAATCGCCATCTGGAGCCGCTCTTCAGCCTGCAGCTCGGACTCATCCTTCAGCAGTTCCATCAAGGCGTGGTGCCGGCGCTCCGTGATTTCGTCTTCGGTCGGCTCTGCAACCTGGTCATCGTCAACGGTTTGCGACGCGCGCGCGGTGCTGGCTCGGGCTTCAAACATGGTCAGACCCTTTCTTGGTGGGCCACGCGGCCATTGACTTTGATGGTGGCTTCCACGCCGCCCAGGCGGAGCTTCTTCAGGCCCAACGCGTCGGGCATGTCGCTCGGCATGCGGATCAGGTCGGGCATGGCCTCCAGTACCGCGTCCATCATCCGGAACTGGGCGGCCTTGTCGTTGCGGTCAAAGCCCACGGTCTCGCAGGCGTCGATGACAGCCCGATAGAAGTGGTCGGTAGGCTTGCCCTCACTGGCGCCGTAGATGTAGGCATAGCGCTGCGGGATGATGTGCGCGCCGGTCTCCATGCGCCTGAAGGCGTGGAAGATGCACATGCACGGGATGGGTCCGGCCTCGGGGAAGTTCGGGTCCTGCGCCTGCAGGTCGATCCATTGCAGACTCACCACGATGTCGCCCTTGGTGAATTGACGCCAGGCGCGTTCGCCGCCAAGTTCGACGTAAGGGGTGCCACGCGGGCCTAGAAGTGTTGCGCTCATACAGTCCTCCAATTGGTTGATCGGGCTTTCTTTCGCTGCACCATGCGCGGCGGCGTGTAGCCCTGCGCGAATTGGCGGATGGCATCAGCGGCTTCGCTGTGCTCGTCGTGGCGGGGCTTCTGGCTCCAGCACCCAAGGCGGGTGTTCCACTCCTTGCGGTAGCGGGCCATGTGGATCAGGCCGGGGCCACAGGTGGCTTCGTTGAACGTGCACTGGCCGAACACGGAGCGCATGGCCTGAATGCCGTGCACCACGTCGCCAACGCGCGGCACGACGTCCCAGCGGCCGCCCAGCTCCGACTTGCGCAGCTCATCAACGGGCGCGACAACCTGGTCGCCCTGCTGGCGCTTGTGGTCCGCGTCGTGCGGCAGGTAGTGGGTGCCCCACTCGTAGCCCAGCGTGCGAAGCTTGCCGGTGAAGAAGCTGTACGGCTCTCCCCAGCCCTCGATAAAGCCGATGAAGCGGTTCTCGCCGCCTATGCGCTGGTGCAGCCATATGGCCGTGCCGTCGCCGGCGCCGATGTCCCAGAAGGTGTTGACCGGAATGCCGTCCACGTGAGGGAAGAAACCGATTCGGCCCGACTTGCGGGCGGCCATGAGCTGCTCGGCGTAGTAGGTGCCCTCGGTGGACACCTGGAATGGCTCCGCCGGCGTGCTGGGGTACTCCTGCCACATCTTTTCCGGGTCGCCGCTGAAGTCGGCGTCGCGCGTGGCGATGTACCAGTTGCGCTGCTCGTGGTCCAGCACGGTGTTCATGGCGAACTCAACGGCCTCGAAGTACTCCTTGTCCTTCTCGGCGTGGATGATCGTGTTCGACACGATGCGGTAGTTGGGCTCTTCCCACCATGGGTAGAAATGGAAGCGGTAGTCGCGCTCACTGAGGGGCGTGCCCAGCTCTGCCTGGGCCATGGCGCGCGACGTCATGTCGTAGAACTCGCCGTCCTGGCCCTCGGCCGTCGATTCGATGATGGCAATGCCGTCCAGCGGCACGGCCGGCAGGGAGCCGGTGATGACTTCCTTGGCCTTGTCCTTGAATTTCGCGCAAATCTTGCCGAACTCGGACACGTGCAGGCGGTGGATGGTGCCAGACCGCATGCTGGTGGCCACGCGGATGCTGCTGTTGTTGTGGGCGAACAGCAGCTCGGCCGCGCTGTCCCGCTTCAGGGGCATAGCCAGGCGCAGGGCCACGGGCAAGTTCTCGTAGGCCAGCTTCACCTTGTCGCGGAAGATGACCTCGGCTGCCTCGCGGTCCTGCGCGATGATGCCGCAGCGCTGGTTGTCGTTGAACAGGGCGTGGTCCAGCCACAAGATGGCAACCAGCGTCGTGAAACCCAGTTGGCGGGCCTTCAGGATGATGTTGCGGTGCCACAGGCGCGAGATAAGCCGGCGCTGGGCACGGTTGGGCTTGAAAGGGACGACTGTGCCCTGGTCGTCCTGGTCCGTCTTGACCATGATCTTGTAGAGCTGCCCGCTCCCGACGCGCCAGTTGTAGTCGCCCAGACAGGCGGCCAGCTCTTCGGGCGTGCTTGGGATGAAGTCGAGCGGGATGCCCGTGCTGACAGCCTGGCTCACTTGGGCGCGTCCTTCACCACGGGGAACGCGGACTTGCCGCCCATGCCCTTCAGCAGCTCAACAAGCGGGTTCAGCTTCTGCTCGTTGTCCTTCTCGTAGATGCCGTGATGCTTCGCCAGCATGTCCAGGGCGCCCTTCTTGTCGGCCACCTTGTACTTTTTGGTGAAGCCGATGAACTTGCGGTCCTTGCCCACGCCCTCGAATTCCTCCAACACCTCGATCCCGACAATGCAGGCGGCCGTGTCAGCGTCCAGCTCATGGAAAGGAATGGGCGCGCCGTCTGCGTCGAACAGCCGGCGGACGTCGAAAGTCGCCAGCTTGGTCGTTTCGGCAATCACGTCGGCCTTCGTCATCAGCAGGCGCTCGGTGATCTGGTCCCGCAGGCCTCGCACCCTTTTGGCTACCTTGGGGTTCTGCAGCAACAGGCAGGCTTCGGTCCAGACGGTGCCGGGCTTCATGTGCTCGGCGTCGTACACCTCCCTGTAGGCGCGGCTGGCGTTGCCGCTCTCCATGTAGGCCATCACAAAGGCCTCCTGCTTCACCGTCAGCAGGCCCAGCTCGTCCTTCTCGGCCGGCTTTGCCGCCTCCGGCGCTTCCACCATCGCGGATGCTGGCGTTCCCTGCGCTGGCTTCACCCATGCGCGCGCTGCCGGCTTAACGGGGGTCTTCGGGGCCTTCAGCGGCGCGGAAGTGCTCACTGAGCGTGCTTTGGTGGACTTAGCGGCCTGTTTTGGGGCTGCTACGGCCTTCACGGCCTTGGGCGCCACCGCTGCCTTCTTGGCGGGTGCGCGCGTCTTCGCAGGTGCTTGCGGTTTCTTCGCCATAGCAACCACCTCTTCCAAATAAGAAAGCCCGCCTGGAGCAAACCAGACGGGCTTAAGGCCTTTCGGCCACATCATGAGCAAAACCACCGTGAACAGACTCGCCCGCCTCGTGGCGCTGCGTATGGAGGGACCGGGGGCCAATGAATCCCGCTCGGCCGTAAGCACACGTCAGGTCTGTCAGCCTAGTGCTGCCTACATCTTCGGCTCACCACTCACAAATGCAGGCTCTGGTCCTTTAAGACGACAGGTAATAACCCCCCGCCGCCAGAACCAACATTCGTGAATGCAAAAGGCCCGGGGTTGCCGGGCCTTTTCTTCTCAATGGCCTTGTGGGCCGGTATCAGGTTGAGGGGCACATCCGCCAGGAGCCGGACACTTCGGGGCGTTCGCGCTTGTCCTTGCGGGCTTTGAAGGCCTTGGCCTGGACAAAGGGCAGCACCGAGCGCTCCCTCTCGGCCTTGGCGCCGGCGGCGAGCTTGAAGCCGTCGAGCACCATGTTCTTCAGCGCGCGGCCGGTTGCGGCCACCACAGCGAACAAGGGCTGCAATCGCTCGTAGCAGGCGACGGCGACCGCGCAGCCCAGCATGGCAACGGCCAAAAAGCCGCGGGACAGGTAACTTTGCTTCATCACTGCACTCCTTCAGGTATGCCGTGGCTGGCGGCGGGGTTCCTTGCCATAGCGGATCTGGCGGTTTGTCCAATGCCCGGACTCGTCCAACATTGGTGGACAGAAAACGGTTGGACAAAGCACTTTGGGGTAACGGCTGGGGCTCGAACCCAGGACCACCGGCATCACAAGCCAGGGCTCTACCAACTGAGCTACCGTCACACCAAAAGGCGCTGGGGGCAGTCCCAGCACTACTAAAATTAGCCTGAATTTGGCCCGCTTTTACCAGTCGATTCAAGGGGGGTCGAATCGCCCACCATTGGCCCTGTCAAGTCACGGTACCGACGCGCAATCTCCATGCCGCTGGTCGCCCTGTCCGCTTTGGCTGCGTGCCTCATCTCAGCAGACGTCCAGTCCAACCCACGCCTGCGTCGCTCACCCGCCTCGGTGTAGTGCTGCCTCTGGAAGGCCAAGCCATCGGCGCATGCCTGCTGGTGCGCCTCGTGCACCGCGTTGCGCTCCCGGCCCAGCTCACGCAGCGCGCCACGCGCGGCCAGACAGATCAAGGTGAGTTTCTTTGCAATCATTTGCTATCACCTGTTTTCAATTGCCGTCATTTGATGTTCGTCCCAAGCCCGCCTGACCTGGGCGGCGAACACAGCCGGCTCCATGCGGCCCGTCAGCGTGCAGAGCCCTGGGCACAGCAGCGACTGCAGGTTCAGCGCCTTGGCGACGTGCAACACGGCGTTGAAGGCCTTGTAGGCGTTGTCCGTGGTGCTGACATCGCCCGGCGGCCAGTCCATCGTGGGCGCTGAAATCATGAGGGGGATGTCGCTGTGCAAGCCGGTCGGCACAGAAACAGCCTCGCCCACCTCCAGGCGGCCGCCATGCCGGTCCACCAGAATCCAGCACAGCGCGGCCTGCAGGCGCCAGCCGAAGTGATTGATGTAGGCCTGGTCAATCCCACCGTCCATGCGGCCGATGCAGTTAGCCGGGCTCACGATGGCGCCGGCAGGTCCAGCGGTCAGGATGTTGCCCACGGCCGCGTCCCACTCGGGCAGCGCCTGGGCAACGGCGGCCACCACGGCCGGGTTCAAGTCTCTAAAGATGACTTTCATGCAATCCGTCCTTTCCTGCGTAGCTCGTGCTCAACCAACCCCATGGCGACGGTCTCCCGCGCCTCCAACCAGCCCTTGATCTTCACGTAGGTGGCGCTGACGGTCTGCTGGCTCACGTCGCACCAGTCGGCCACCTGGTGCTGGCGAATGGGCCGGCGCACGCCGTCGCTGCCCATGATGGTGCCGCCGAAGTAGCGCTGGACGCACAGGTCGACCATGCGACGCTTGTGCAGACCCTCGCCCAACGCCAGCGCCAGCACGTGCTCCAGCACCTCCAGCTTTGCTGTCAGGTTGATGCGAGAGTCCACAGCGAACTTGGCCAGCATCACGCTCCGGTATGGCTCCGGGAGGCCTGGCACACCGTGGCCGCCTTCGATGATGTGCCGAATCCATCCGGCCGTTACGGCCGCGTCGAGCGCGGTGCGGATCATCTGGGGCTTGCCCATCTGCCTCGCGGCTGCTACCTGCATGCGGTGAAGCATGTTGGGCGGGTAGTCGCCGTGGCTGTGCCGGTAGGCAAAGCTCAGAGCCGCGGTGCCGCTCGTGAAGGTGGCGACTTGCTGGTCATCTTCCATTACTGTCTCGCTCCTTGTGGTAGTTTTTTAACGGCAAAAAGGCGCGCGATCGTAACTGCAAGGGCGTCCAATTCGTCCATCTTTCGCAGCAGCCAGGCGCGCTTCTGGCCGTGCCAGCCCATCAGGGCGCCGGTGTGGCACGACACGCACAAGGCAATGCAGGTCCACCATTGGCCCTGCTTGATTTCGTGGGCGTCGCTGGGCGCGCCCTCCCCGCCCCCGCAGTCGCATACGGAACAAGGCAGCAGCTTGACCAGCCGGACATATTCACGCTCGGCCACCGTCTGCGATGCCTTGTTCTTGGACTGCATGGTTAGGTCGCCGCCTTGGCCTGGCCGACCTGGTACGGCATCCACTGGGCGTAGGCCATCCCATAGGCGGGTTTCTCGTCGTCACCCTGCAACAGCAGAACGGACATGCGGGCATGAGTGTTGCCGGCGTGGTCCACCACAGAGAGGTTGACCATTCTGTCGCCGTGCACCAAGGCAATGCCGGCGTCATGCGGCTGCAATGGGTCATGAACGTGAAACGGCGGGAGGTGGCTATGGTGACTGTGTGCTCCCTCGTGTTGGGCCGGCCAGTACCAGACGCGGCGGCCGATAGTCGGTTTGATGAGTACAGGGGTAGTCATAGTGCAAGCTCCTTTGCTGGGTTGAGAATCGCTTCAAAATCGGACAGCCGAACGTCGCCGGCGCGCAGCTTCAGCGCCAGGTCGCACGCGGCGTCCACCAAAGCCTTGCGGCTCAGTTCAGGGATCAGCGCCGCGGCCGTCTGCAGGCCGTTGACGATGGAGGCCCGGCGCAGGGCCGGGATGACTTTCTCGCCGGCCTGGTCATGCACGGCATTGACGGCGCCGCGCAAGATGCGGACTTCTGGGGTGTTGGCCTCCACGCCCTCGGCGATGCAGGCGCCCAGCACAACGAACAGCATGCGGCCGGCCTTGTTGACCAGCTTGTCGGCGTCTTGGCCGGCCAGGGACAGGATCTGCGCTTCCAGGGCCGTGTGCTGCCACTCGCGGGCGATCAGGGCCCGCTCGATGGGGTTGAGGCCGACCACAGGCCGGCGCTTCTTCAGTGCTGCCACTCGAAGCCCCCCAAGATGGTCTCGATCATTTCGACGCGCTGCATGGGCGGGAGGTGCCGCCAAAGCGTCTTGCCCGCGTGCTCGCTGCGCAGGAACTTCACCATGTCGTCGTGGACCTGCTCCATATCGCCCTGCTCGAGCTTGGCGTAGCGGATGGACTTCGGTACCGGGATAACGCCGCCTTTTGGGCCGGGGTACCAGTTCACGAAGCCGCTGCCCACCTTCAGCCACACGCGGAAGTCGTCAAAGGTCTCAAACTTCTCCTGAGCCTCGAACACGCGCTGCTCCATCGCCATGTGCTTACGGTGAAACCACCCAAGGCGCTCTTTGTGGGTCTCAATCTCGACCATCTCCCCGGGCTCAAGCCGGAAGACCATGTTCCAGAACCGGCGCCACTGCTTCTGGCCGAATTCGCCCAGGCCGTCGATGATCCCGAAGATCAGCCGGCGGGCGGCCGCCTTGTCCGCTTCAGGGATGAAGGTGTCGTCAGGCTGGCGCACCAGCATGATTTCGCTCATTGCCCACGCCTCCGCTCTACGCTGATGACCTCGAAGAAGTCACCGGACTTGGTAATGAACTCCATGTGCGTGGGCGCCTCGATCAACACGTTGAACTCCCGGCCGAAGTCAGTGAAGCTGGAATCAATCAGGCGCACGCCATTCGGCAGGCTGATGGACTGCCTCGTTGTGGACCGCAGGTGCACGCGGTTCACCATGTGCTCTTCCAGCTTGGCGCGATTAGTGGCCGCGCGCGCGCGGTGGCCCCGCGAGAGGCGGAGTTGTGAAGCGTTCATTTACCTGTCTCCGCTGGAGCCTGATAGACATAGAGCATCCCGGCGTACCCGCTGACCACGCGCGCGGCCGCCTGCCAGTCCCAGCAGACAGCCACACACCAGCCTGCCAACTGCAGGCCGGTAATTCGGTCACGCTGTTCCTTGGTGGGCACGCCATCGCCGTGCTTAAACTCGATAGCCAGGCCGATGTATCCACCGCGCGCCACAGGCCACTGCACATCCAGTGCGCCGGCCTTAACACCTTCGGCCTTCAGCTTCCCAGCCACTGCGCCGTGCCGCTCCCCACCGTTGGGTATGGCGTGCATCAGCTCAATCCCGGGAAACCGCTGGTAGGCGGCCCACTCGAAGAACGCCTTCTGAGACTGGTGTTCGCTCATTTACGCTTCCCCTCCGGCAGCGGCTCGGCCGCCAGCACCTTCTTGCTGGCCAACTCCCGAATCTCCGCCTCGCTGTGACCCCAGGCGACTGCATCCGCAAGCACGACACGCCGGCGTGCAGCGATTTCTGCGCTCGTCGGGGATCTGGTCTTGCCGATGCGCTGAATCAACCGCGCCGTGCAATAAAGGCACTTCGGGCTGTCGTACAGCCACCAGAGGCCGTCCGTGTCCCGTGCTGCTAAACAATCTCTGCATGTCACTGTGCCCCCAGGCTGATTTCGCGCAGCGTGAAGCCGGCGCGTTGAAGTTCATAAGATGGCCCGGGCGTCAGCTCGGGCGAGACCAAGACGCGCGCCCACTGCACCGCGGCTGGGTCATGCGGCAGGCCGTCGTGCAGCAGGCGCAGCGCGCGGAGCTGCAACTGTTCGTCGGTCGTAAGGACTCCGTTCATGCAGCCTCCGTGGCATACATGCGGTCCAGGCGCCGCAGCTCGGCAACCTCGTCGCCACCGGCGGCCGCCACGGCGCCGGCAATGAGTGCCTTCAGGCCCGGCAATCCCTGCTCCGTGGCAGCGCCGACCGGGCGACCTGCAGCGCGGGCGGCGTGGCGCTCGAAGATTTCCCGAGCCTTTGCGGCGTTGCGGCTGCGCAGCTCTTGGCTCATGCCGATGGCCGGCACTTCAGGCTGATAGGTCTTGCGCGGCGCACACGCCTTGCACAGCGACACGAACTGCGGCAGGCTGGGCGGGAAGTCCGCATGCTGGACCTGGCACCGCTCAAGCGCGGTCAGTACCACGCCGTCCGGGAAGGCCCGCAAGGCATGCGCCCAAACCGTGCGCGCGCTGCCCACGCCTTTGTCGCGACCACGGTCATCAACGACACCGGTTGCGAACTTGGACAGGAACAGGTTGCCGTAGTAGCCGTGCATGACCTTGAAGACGTTGTTGACGGTCGTTTCGTCCACGGGCTGCTGCGCGGCCTGGAACTGCTGGTCGGTGATGTGGGCGGGCTTAAGCACCTGGGGCTCCCCGTTGCAAGCCATGGTCGAAGATGGCGGCCGCCGCAGCGCCGTGCCTGCTGCCGCCGGCACCGCCCTTGCCCTGGCCCGGCATGGGGTAGAACAGGCCCTGGTGCCCGCCCTCAATGGCGTGGTTCAGCACCAGTTCGGGTTTGACGCCTGCAAGCCGGTACGCATCGAGCTTGTTGACCTGTTGCCGGGCGCCCTCTTCCGTGATCGGCTTCTTGCGCTCCCGGCGGTCTTTGCACCAGCGCTGCCATGTGTCCGCGTCCAGCCAGTCCGGAATCGCATATCCCGCCGCGTCATAAGCCGGTGCGCGCTTGCGCGAACCTTTCTTCTCGACTACGACTTCGACTTCGGATACGACTTCGGATACGGATACGCCTAAGTGCACAACTGCCGGCGGCTGTTCACGGTTGCTATCAATTGATGGCGGATCAGGACATTTGCTCTTTGAGCGGAGCTGCTGACCGAAGCGCAGGATTTCCAGGTACTGCTTGCCGGCCACCTCGTAGACGCGGATAAGGTCGGCGGCCTGGCACGCGGCCAGCCACCCGGCGATGTCGTCCTCGCTGACTTTATCGACCTGCAGCGGGTAGCACTTCGGCCGCAGCAGGTTCAACCTGGCCTCGTAACGGCCGTAGTCGTCCACGATGGACTGAAGGCGGCGGTAGAACACCTCCTCCGCGGGCTTGAGCATGGCGACTCTTTCGCTGCTCAAGATGGACTCTCGAATGATGCGGCTAGGCATGGAACTCCAACTGCTCTGTAGGCATGCGAACGGCGGGCAGCTTGATGCCCTCCACGTTGATGTGGGTGTGGGGGCACTTGATGCGCCCAGACACCTGAATGCGACCATCGGCAACCATGGCGTTCACGCGGGCCGCGACGGTGCTGGTCTCCATGCCCGTCAGGACTGCGATCTGTCGGCGGCTATAGACCTTGTCCGGCTGCATCGTGGCCAAGATGGTCTCGAACTGACCGGCGTAGTTGTTTCCCTTGTGGGCGTGGTAGCTGTCGATGCTGGTCCGGGTGACTGCTGTTTTCATGCTGCCTCCAGTTGCAGCGAAGGGCCATGCCGCAGGCGTTCGTCCTGCAGGGGCTTGTTCGCCGGGTTGATGTCGATGCCGATCCAGTTGCGGCCCAGACGCTGAGCGACCTGTCCCGTCGTGCCGGTACCGAAAAAGATGTCCATGACCGTGCCGCCCACACGGGAGCCGGCCAGGATGCAGGGCTCTACCAGCGCTTCGGGGTAGGTTGCGAAATGCGCGCCTTTGTAGCCCTGCGTGGGGATGTCCCAGACAGTGCGGCGATTGCGGGTGCCGCGTGGGGATGTCCCAGACAGTGCGGCGTCCATGCTGGCGTTGTTCTTGACCCTGGCCTTTGGCTGCTGGTCGAACCCGCGCCCAAAGCCGACTCCGGTGCTGGCGGCCGCCTTCGGCGTGTTGTGCACCAGGGTGTCGTGTGCCCCCTTGCCGCTCATCCATCCAGCCGTTGGCGGAATGCTCTTCCGGGGCTTTGCGCCGCCGCTGACCGGCTCTTGAAAGGCATCGAAGTCGAAGTAATAGTGCTCGGACTTCGCCAACAGGAACAGATACTCGTGGGACTTCGTAGGCCGGTCCTTGCAGCTCTCGGGCATGGGGTTCGGCTTGCTCCAAATGATGTCGCTACGGAGCCACCACCCCGCGTCCTGCAAGGCAAAAGCAAGGCGCCATGGTTGCCCCACCAGGTCCTTGGGTTTCAAGCCTGGTTGAGGCATGCGGTTTGGCTGTGTTAGGGGGCCAATGCGGAAGGCATGCTTACCCTCATGGCCTGACCGCTCCGCCGTGCGCTGGGTCTGAGGCTCGCCACGGCCGTTCATCGTGGGGCGTCCATGGTCTCGCCGAGCGTCCGGTCGAACGCCTGCCCATCGTTCACCTTGCGTGCCCCCACCCGGCGAAGTGTTGACCTTGCCCGCCGACGTGGCGTAGCAGTCGCCCATGTTGACCCAGGCCGTGCCATCATCTGCCAGCACCTGCTTAGCAAGCGCAAACACCTCAGTCATGGTGCTGATGAAATCGTGGATGGTCGGCTCAAGGCCAATCTGCCCTTCGGCGCCGTAGTCGCGCAGGCCCCAGTAGGGAGGGCTTGTGATGATGGTGTCTACCTTGACGCCGGCAGCGATCATCTGGCGCAGCACATCGCGCACATCACCGAAGTGACATTTGTTGAGCCACTGGTTCATACGAGGACCGGCGGCGCCACCACGACGCGTTTACCGTGCTTGAGAAGGAATTCGAGGGAAAGCTGGAACTCGCCAGGCGCCATCGCGCCGTCGTCATCCAGGTAGCGCAAGACCACTTCGACGTGACGCGGGCCTTTTGTGCCGCACACCTCGACCACCTTGCCGCTGGGCAACCGGAACCACTGCCCCTTTGAAACCAAGGCCGTCATTGCGACAACTCCCCCTGCTCTCCGGAGGACTCCGTGAGCATTGGATTGCCCCGGAGCATGCGGACACGGATGATCGACTTATGAATTTCTTTTTCAGCAAACTCTTTCAAAACACGCTCTATGAGTTCAGGGCGTCCCTTGTTGTCGTCAGCGAACGCGAGTGCGTCCAGCGCCTGGGCCAGCGGCTTGGGCAGCATGAAGCGCACCTCTGTCTTTTCGCCCGGCGCGCTCCGGGAGAACATCACGTCGTCGTCCATTTGTCAGCCCTCCTGCTGTGCCGTTGCCAGCCCGGCAGCCTTCACGCGGGCCGCTTGCTCGAGTTCATCGTGAAGCGACTCCAGCGCCCGGTAGTTACGCGACATGACGTCGTCAACCTCCCCCCGCTCGATCTTGGAGACCGTCGGCTGGGGGATACCGGTCTTTTCGAAGATCTGGCTCTGGGTGAGCCCGTGTGCGCGTATGGCAAGTACCAAGTCTTTGGGTTCCATGCAATTATTCCTTTGAGACTATTTTAGGTAGTCTTTTATGAATATGCAAGTGTGCATAAATGCGCCCGTGGATTCACCTGACTCATTCGAAACCCTCGCGCAGCGCCTACGATTCGCCCGGAAGACCCGCGGCCTATCGCAGGACGCGCTCGCCGACTTATCCGGCGTCAAGCAGTCGGACATATCAAAGATCGAACGCGGCACCGTTCAGAAGCCTTCCAGCCTGCTGCAGCTCGCCCGCGCGCTGAAGATCAATGCCTACTGGCTCGATGTCGGCGACGGCGAGTGGGAAAGCCAGACCGCGCCGGCTCAGCCGGCCAAGGCGAAACAGGACACGCCAGGCGATTCGCTCACCGTTCCCCTACTCTCTGTGCGTGCCTCTATGGGCGCAGGTGAAATCAGCCACATAGAGGACGTGATGGTCGGCGCCCTGCAGCTCTCAAAAACATGGGTGCACGAGTCCATCCGCAAGCTGAGCAAGCCGGACAACCTGCGCTTCATCAATGCCTACGGCGATTCGATGTTCCCGACCTTCTCCAGCGGCGACGTGCTGCTGGTGGATGGCGGCGTGAAGACAGTGGATGTCGATGGCATCTTCGTGTTGCAGGCTCAAGACCGACTCTTCATCAAGCGCGTGCGGCAGCGCCTGGGCGGCGGCTACGAGATAAGCAGCGACAACCCCAACGTCAAAACCGTGGACGTGCTGGACGGCGAACACAGTGTGGAGGTGCTGGGCCGCGTGGTGTGGGTCTGGAACGGTCGAAAGCTATGAAAAAAATAGCAACGTTCGCATATCTGGCGCTGCTTAGCGGACTTTGCTTTGCCGATCGGTACGGCGTGGATGAGGCACTTTCTGAGTCGGCCGGCGGAGGCGGCGCTAATGGCGCGATATTCCTCATCATCGGAGCCGTGGCCGGCTTCGCCTACTCCGAGGCCAAGAGCTACCAGACTACCCCCTGCGTGGCCGTAGGGGCCGTTGGCGGCCTATTCCTGGGCTGGGTGCTGCTGGCACTGGTCTAGCCCGCTTCCAGCGCCTCATAGCGCCTGACCATCCAACCCGCTGCGGCGGGTTTTTTGTCGTTCTTTGTAAAGATTTATTCCCATTTATTCTTTTACGCTTGACTAGATTTATTCTTTGCGGAATAATTTACCGAAACGCCCAATCCCGGGCTCTTTCGGAGGTCAGTAAATGGACACAGCAGCTCAAGACGGCGCGCCCACGGCGCCGCTCTTCAACACGCTGAAGGAGGCAGAAGCAGTGCGGGCAGTGACGCCCACCAACTGCCATTTACCCAATGCCATCCGCGCAGCACTCGCACCCTTCGCGCCACCCCAAAGCGAAATTCACCACGTGGTGGTCAACCACCAGGAAATCGACAAAGAGTTGATGGCCAAGGGGCATGAGCCTTTGAACACCGAGCAGATCGAATGCCTGAACGATCCGCTGCTGGCTGACGAAGCGGCCGACATGCTCGAAGACCTGCAGGCCCGCTGCGGCGTAAGTCAGGCCGCATGTGAAGCTGCGCTTCCAAACCAGGCACTGGGCAATGCAGACCGCATCGACATCGACATGGCGATGCACCGCTACAAGACGAGCGGCGCCCAGCGTCAATACGAAGATGATCTGTTGACGGGTGCGAAGTCGCGTTACGGCCGGGGCGTTTACTAATGAGCGCGGTCAACGTGAGGACGGGCAAGCCATTGCCTCCGGGTGTTGTGGCGGGCCAGCCCGTAAACGCCCAGGGCAGCTACTTCGCTGCTGACGGCACGTTCATGAATGCGGACGGCACTCGCAGCATTTTCGACGACGTGGACGAAGACGGCTCCGAGCCCTGGATCGGCGTTGACATGGGCCGGGAGGAAACGCAGCCCGTCGTGCTGACCGACGCTATGCGCGCCGACGCTGCTGCATTGGCAGGTGCCACCAGCCTGGAAGGCGAAGAGTCATGAAGCTCTGTCGCATCAAGGTCTATCTGTGCGACCGCGTGATGGCGGGCATTGACCTGTTCGCCTCGTCTGGCGATGCCTGGGCCGAGGCCAACAGGCAGTACCCGGCCGCCCGGGTCATTACGGTGACGGTGCTATGAGCGCGCCCACAACCAAGCAGGCGCCTCCCCGGCTGCCCTCCACCTTCAAGCCCACGTTCGACGTGCGCTACGTCGCGCAGGCGTGGTACCGCCGCGTGCCGCCCATGACCCTGTTCGTTGCCGTGGGCGCCGCCGGCGGCCTGTGCATCGGCCTGTATCGCCACTTTTTTTAACCGGAGGAACCCATGGCAACGCCATCAATAGAAGAACGCGTCCGCAAGGTGCTGGCAAACCAGCACGCCGTGGACGAAGCACTGATCGTCAACACCGCGTCGCTGAACTCGCCTGCGCCAGATACCAACGGCGACAGCCTGGACCGCGTGGAAACCATCATGGGACTCGAAGACGAGTTCGGCATCGAGATCCCCGACTGGGACGCCGACAACCTGGTCACGGTCCAGAACGCCATCGACTACTGCGCCAAGCCGCAGCTCAAGAAGACCGCGTATTCGCGCAATCCCCCCACCTTCAACTGACCCCATCAACTACCGAGGCTCCCCAATGGAAGAGAACGACATCCTCACGGCCGATGGCGGCACCGTGGCCCTGCTCAACAAGGGCGAAATCGACATGCAAATTGCCACCGCGCACAAATACCCGCGCAGCGTGGTGAGGTTCCGCAACGAGGTGTTGCAGATGGTGACGCTCAACGAGCAGATAGCCGGTGAATGCGTCTACGCCCTGCCGCGCAAGGAAAAGGACAAGGACACCAACCAGTGGGTGACCAAGACCATTGAAGGCCCGAGCGCCCGATTCGCCGAGGTAGTTGCCAGCGCCTGGGGAAACAGCCGCGCCGGCGCCCGCGTCGTCAGCGATCAGGGCGATTTTGTGACCGCTCAAGGCGTGTTCCATGACCTCGAACGCAACGTCGCCATCACTTACGAAGTGCAGCGGCGCATCACTGGCGCGAACGGGCAGCGCTACAAGTCCGACATGATCGGCGTGACTGCCAACGCGGCATGCTCCATCGCGCTGCGCAATGCCATCCTGAAGGGCGTGCCGAAGGCCTTTTGGGCGGATATGTACGACGCCGCCCGTCAGTGCATCATGGGTGACATCAAGACGCTGGCGAATCGCCGCTCTGATGCGATTGCCCGCTTCCAGCGCTTCGGCATCCTGCCCGCCCAAATTTACGAGCGCCTTGAGATTGCCGGCATTGAGGACATTACCCTCGAACACCTGGTGACGTTGCGCGGCCTCATGACCGCCATCAAGGAAGGCGACACCACGCCAGAGCAGGCTTTCGCCAAGGAAGCCGCCGGCACCGCCGCACCCGCGCCACGTTCCAAGAGCGAGTCCGCCAAGGCCGCCAGCGCCGCCGCACCGGCAGCAGCGCCGGCGGCGCCAGCGTCGGAACCTGCAGCAAAGCCCGTTACCACAGGCCAAGCCGGTGAACTTTTCACCAACGCCGCGGCCGCCGCCGACAAGGGCACCGGTGAACTCTCAAAACCTACCGACAGCCAGGTCAAGTTCATCAAGACCAAGATCGCCGCGCTGGAGCTTCCCGAAAGCGCAGTGCAGGCCATGCTGCTGCGCCTGGGCGCACTGTCCCTTGATGACCTCACCTTCGAGCAATTCGACACCGTGCGTGCCGAACTGCTGGCAATGGAATGAGCCAGCTTCACTTTGATGCGGAAAGCCACCGGTACACGGTGGACGGCGTGGTGCTGCCCAGCGTCACGCAGATCCTGAAGCCGCTCTATTCCTTCCACGGCGTGCCGGCCGAGGTGCTGGAAGCCAAGGCTGCGCTGGGCACGGCCGTGCATCGCGCCTGCGAACTGCTGGACAACGATGACCTCGACCAGGAATCGGAAGAAGGCAAGGCGGGGCTGGAGCCAATCGCGGGCTACCTCGCCGGCTACGTCAAGTTCAAGGCCGAGCTGCGCCCCGTGGTGCTCGAGAACGAAACCCAGCTCCATCACCCCGTCCACCACTACGCCGGCACCATCGACCGCCGCTACACGATCAACCGCGACCTGTGGGACATCGACCTGAAAAGCACGGTCGCCATGAGCCCGGTTGTGGGCCTCCAGACGGCTGCCTACAGCGAACTGCTGCGGGCCAGGGGCGACCGACGCAAGGCCCGCCGCGGCGCGCTGCAGCTCTTCCCAGACGGCAAATACAAGTTGTGGGAGTTCCTCGAACCCAGCGACCTCGCCGTCTTCCTCTCCCTCCTCAACGTGTATCGCTTCAAAGAAAGGCACTCCCTATGACCACCGACACCCTGGACGCGCCAGTTGCGGCCAACAGTAATACCGCTGCACCCGCCGACGACATCTTCACGCCCGTGAAAGCCCTGGCAATGCCCGACACCATGGCGGCCCAGCGCACCGCCAACAACGCCGTCCGCATGGCCGAAGGCTTCGTCATCACCAGCCAGGAAGACTTCGCCCTGGCGGCCGAAGAGCTGGCTTCGATCAAGGGCAAGTGGAACAAGATGGAAGCGCAGCGCACGTCCATCACCGGCCCCATGAACAAGGCACTGGACGCCATCAACGCCCTTTTCAAGGGTCCCATGTCGCTGTTGAAACAGGCCGAGGTAACGCTGAAGGCATCCATGCTGGCGTTCAGCGAAGAGCAAGAGCGCAAGGCGGCCGCAGAGAAGAAGAAGCGGGATGAAGAAGCCGCCGCCGCGCAAAAGATCATTGACGATCAGGCGCGCGAAGTCGAGGCCCGCGCCATCGCCGAGCGTCAGCGGCTGGCTGACATTGCGGCCGACCGTACCCGCGAAGACGCCAAAAAGCTCGAAGAGCTTGAGCAACAGGCCGTTGCAGCTCAGCAGAGTGGCAACGCCGAAGAGGTGGAGGCCATCCAGGAGCAAATCGGCATGCTGGTGGAGACCGGCGACCTCGCCTCCCGGCAAGAGCGCCAGCTTTCCGCTCAGATTGACGAACAGGCCACCGTGCAGGCCGCGAACCTGCGCGCGGCATCGACGGCCAGCACCAGCATGGTTTCGACTTACTCCGCGCCCGCCCGCGTCGCCGGCGTCAGCAAGTCGGTCACCTACGACTGGGAGCTGCTGGACATCGCCAAGCTGGTGAAGCACATCGCTGAAAACCCAGCGCTGGCCAGCCTCGTGACTGTGGACAGCGTGAAGATGCGCGCCTACGTCAAGGGCCTGGGTGCCAACACCAACCTGCCGGGCGTGCGCGTCTTCAGCAAGGGCTCCATTTCCTCCCGCGCTAAAGCCTGAGCGCGGATTCCTCAACCGTTTCTCCACTACCGAAAGCACATATGTCCTCAAAGGCATTTTCCGTTCTGCTCAATGAGCTGAACGAAGGCTCCACGCACGCGGCACTGACCGCCGACCTGGCCGAACTGCTGCGCACCGTCCAAAACACGGGCCGCGGCGGTTCGCTGACCCTCAAGGTCAAAGTGGCCCCAGCCACGAAGAGCAGCTCTGCGGGATCGGTCGACAAGATCACGATCACCGCCGACCGCAAGCTGGAACTGCCGAAACCCGAGCAGCCCAGCGACTTCTTCTGGCTCACCGAAGACGGTGAAACCAGCCGCAACCACCCACGTCAGCACAGCCTCGAGCTGCGCGAAGTGGGCTCCACCAACGGCGTCACGTCCGCCAACCTCAAGAAAGCTTCCTAAATCATGGATACCCCAATCATCAAGCAGGACGCCGCCGCGCTGGCCGCCACCCTCATGGCGGCCTCGATGGCACCGCACAAAATTGGCGAAGCCCATTTCCTGGTGCTGCCTTCTGGCTATCAGCAGCAGGAAATCACCAATGCCATCGAGAAGGCCAACCCGACGCCGAAGCGCAAGAGCGGCACGGTCTGCCTGGGCGACGTGCCGAGCTTGCTGCAATACCTGACCGACCAGGCGAAGCCCAACAACGGCTACGTCTACGCCGACGTGGACGCGCGCACGATCACCGCCGTTTTCAATGACCATCGCGGCGTTGAAATGCCGGGCTGGCGCGACCACCGTGCGGTATTCAAGGCCGAACTCACGCCCGAGTTCAAGCTTTGGCTGGAGAACAGCGGCAAGCCGATGTCGCAAACCGACTTTGCCGAGTTCATCGAAGACAACTTTGCCGACATCGCCGGCGATGACGCCGGCATGTTGCTCAACGTGGCGACCACCATCCAGGCAAGCACCGGTATCAACTTCGCATCTGCAAAGCGCCTGCAGGACGGCCAGGTCCAGTTGACCTACAACGAAGTCATCGACGCGACCGCCGGCGCCAACGGCGAAATGAAGATCCCGCAGAAGTTCACGCTGGGCGTGCGCATCTTCAAAAACGGTGGCGGCTATGCCCTCACTGCGCGGCTGAAGTACCGCCTGGCTTCCGGCTCTGTGAAATTCTTTTACGAGCTGGAGCGCGCCGAGCGCGCCATCGAAGACGCATTCAACGGCTACGTCGAAGAGGTGCGCAACCACGAAAGCAAATACACGGTCCTGATCGGCAAGGCCTAACCAGCAACCCGGCCGCGCGCGCAGGGAGCGCGCGGCC